>NZ_JBRREG010000010.1:0-67654 GCF_056760155.1 Stenotrophomonas sp. STEN022 | reverse complement strand
CTTTATTAACCAAATTTTGCGGGGTTTTTCCCGGGGCGGCCCATTTCGCTCCGGGGTGCCCCCCGCCCCCACAAGCCAGCGCAAGCGAAGGCAAGAGCAACGACCACGGCAACCCCTCCCCAACCCTCCCCTTGGCTACGCCAAAGGGAGGGGGCGGTGTGCGCGCAGCCTGTCAGATCGAAGCGCAACCGCTTGTCTCCCTCCCTTTGGCGTAGCCAAGGGGAGGGCTGCGGAGGGGTGCTCTTTGCAAAAATCCCAAGCACCCGGCAAACCCACCATGCAGGAAAGCGACACGCGAAAATCAAAGCCTACGAAAGCAAAAAGCCGCCCGCGCAAAACGCGGACGGCTTTTTTCCAAACAAGAACCGATCAGAACCCCAGTTCAGTCCCCTCCGGCAACACCTGCAGCAGCTGCTCCCGGAACACACCCTTGATCCGCTCCAGCGCCACTTCATCGTTGGCCTCGAAGCGCAACACCAGCACCGGTGTGGTGTTGGAGGCACGCACCAGACCCCAACCATCGCTGAAGTCGGCACGCAGGCCATCGATCGTCGAGATACGCGCGCCTGCAAATGGAGAGTCCTCAACCTGCGCTGCGCCCACGATCAAGGCCACCTGTGCATGCTGTGTGCCCTCTTCCACCGCAACCTTCAGCTCCGGCGTGGAGATCGCGTCCGGCAACTCGTTCAGCACTTCGGACGGTTCTTCATCACGCTGCGCCAGAATCTCCAGCAGGCGTGCCGCGGCGTACAGGCCATCATCAAAGCCGTACCAGCGCTCCTTGAAGAAGAAGTGGCCGCTCATCTCGCCGGCCAGCTCGGCATCGGTCTCGCGCATCTTGGCCTTGACCAAGGAATGCCCGGTCTTCCACATCATCGGGCTGCCGCCGTTGCGCAGAATGTAATCGGACAACTTGCCCGTGCACTTCACGTCGTAGATGACCATCGCGCCGGGGTTGCGCGCCAGCACATCGGCGGCGAACAACATCAGCAGGCGGTCGGCAAAAATGATCTTGCCGTCCTTGGTGACCACGCCGAGGCGGTCGCCATCACCATCGAAGGCCACGCCAAGGTCGGCGTCGAAACGTTTGACCATCTGCACCAGGTCTTCGAGGTTGTGCGGGTCGCTGGGGTCCGGGTGGTGGTTGGGGAAGTCACCATCCACCTCGCAGTACAGCGGAATCACCTCGGCGCCGATGGCTTCCAGCAACTGCGGCGCCACCGCGCCGGCCACGCCATTGCCCGCGTCGGCGACGATCTTGAGCGGGCGGTCCAGCTGCACGTCATCGGCGATGCGCTGCACGTAGTCGTTGATGACCTCGCGTTGCTGCAGGCTGCCTTCGCTGTCGGCATGCTGCAGGCGGCCTTCCTGGATGCGCTTGTACAGGTCGGTGATGGCGTCGCCGGACAGCGTCTCGCCACCGATGACGATCTTGAAACCGTTGTAGTCCGGCGGGTTGTGGCTGCCAGTAACCGCCACGCAGCTGCCGGCACGCAGGTGATAGCTGGCGAAATACACCACCGGGGTCGGTGCCATGCCGATATCGATCACATCGCAGCCAGCGCGGCGCAGGCCGGTGATCAAGGCATCGGCCAGCTCCGGCCCGGACAGACGACCGTCGCGACCCACCACCACATCGCGCAGACCCTGCGCCTGCATTTCGCTGCCGATGGCCTGGCCAATCAGCGTGGCGACATTGGCATTCAATTCAGTGCCAAGCACGCCACGGATGTCATAGGCGCGGAAGATGACCGGCAATACCGCGTCCGCGCCCGGCTCAGCGCGCGCCTGCGGCGCATCGCCAGCGCGCGCATTGGCCGCGACCGGCAGCGGTTGCGGGTCCTGCTCCAGCGCTTCCTGCAAGGTCGGACCACCATCGTCGGCCTGAGCGGTGCTCTTGCGCAGGACCGGCAGATTCGCCAAACGCTTGCGTCCCAGCAGCAACAGCAAGGCAATAGCCAGCAGCAATAGCGCCACGATAGCGCTGGCAATCACGCCAAGGCCCATCAAGCCGGTGCTGGCATCCGGCAGCTCGGCGACAACCCGCAGGCCGGTATCGCCGACCGGGCGCGCCAGTGCATCGGCCCTGCTACCCAGATCAGTGGCGCCCTTCTGGACGATGGTGAAACCGCCCTGGCGTAGCCCGAGGAAGGCACTGCCCGGCGAATCAATGCCATCGAACACGGAGGTCAGCCGGGTCAACGGCTGACGGATGTAGATCACCGCCGGCTTGCCCTGCAACAGCACCGGTGCGGCCAGGCCCAGGCGCGGGCTGCCGCCATCACGGACCACCAGCGCCACCGGCTGGCCGGTGGCCATGGCCTGTTCCAGCAGCGCCAGCCGCGAGTAGCCGAACGCCACCGGCTCGGCATAAGCCTCGGCCAGGCTGGCGTCGAGTACCTGCGCATCTTCCACGCCGGTCCATTTGTCACGTACCGCCAAGGCGACGGCGGCGGCATCGCCGCTGGCCAGCGCGGCCTTGACCGGCTCCAGCGCCAACTGCTTGCCGAACTGTGCGGTCTGCGCAGCCAGTGCCTGCTGCACGCCGGTCACGGCCTGATCGCGGGATTGCTCAAGGCCGGCACTGGTGCCGGACTGCATCCATTGATCTACCGCACTCCAGCCGAACCACCCGGCCAACAACAGCAGCAGTACCGCCAGCAGTGGTGTTGATCGACCCAGCGCAGGACGTGGCCGCCCGCTCTCATTGCCTTGGCTCATCGTGCGTTCCCCCTGTCAGCGCACCCCGGTGTGGCCGAATCCACCCGTTCCACGTGCACTGTCGATGAAAGTATCTACTACCTGCAACGTTACGCGTGCAATCGGCATCACCACCAACTGCGCGATACGGTCGCCCGGTTCGATGGTGAAGGCGTCGCGGCCGCGGTTCCACACACTGATCAGCAGCGGACCCTGGTAATCGGCATCGATCAAGCCAGTGCCATTTCCCAACACGATACCGTGGCGGTGACCCAGCCCCGAACGCGGCAAAACCACCGCGCACAGACCCGGATCAGCGATATGGATCGCGATGCCGCTGGGTAGCAGGGCCGCATCGCCGGGCTCCAGCGTCAGCGGCGCCTCGGTCGCCGCGCGCAGGTCCATGCCGGCGCTGGCCTCGGTGGCGTAGGCCGGCAGCGGCCAGCTGTCGCCGAAGCGCGGGTCCAGCAACTTCACCTGCAAGGGCTGCAGCTCATTACTCATGCGTCCAACCTCTCGGCAATCAAATCCAGCAATTGTTCGGCCAGCTGGGTCTTGGCGGTGCCCGGGAACTCGCGCAGACCGCCGTTCCAGTAGGCCACGGCCGCGTTCTGGTCACTCTCGAAGCCATTACCGGCAATGCCGACCTGGTTGGCGATGATCAGGTCCAGATGCTTGTCGGCCAACTTGCCGCGCGCGTACTTCTCCACATCGTGGGTTTCGGCGGCGAAGCCCACCACCAGCTTCAAGGCCTGCTCGTGCACGGCCACTTCGGCCAGGATGTCGGCGGTGCGCACCAGCTCCAGGGTCAGGGTCTGGGTGCCGGCGGTCTTCTTCAGCTTCTGCGGCGAGACCTGGCGCGGCGTGTAATCGGCCACGGCGGCGGCGCCGATGTAGATATCGGCCGGCAAGGCGCCGAGCACGGCCTCGCGCATCTGCGCGGCCGAGCGCACATCAATGCGCTGCACACCGGCCGGCGTGGCCAGCTGCACCGGACCGCTGACCAGCACCACCTGCGCGCCCTGCCGGGCGGCGGCAGCGGCCAGGGCATAGCCCATCTTGCCGCTGCTGCGGTTGCCGACATAGCGCACCGGGTCCAGGTCTTCGTAGGTGGGGCCGGCGCTGATCAGCACGCGCATGCCGTTCAGGCGACCCGGCTTGGCCGGGGCCGGCGGGGCCAGGTTGCCAGCCAGCGCGGCAATGATGGTCGGTGCCTCGCTGACCCGACCGGGGCCGGATTCGCCCTCGGCCAGCGGGCCGTCCTCGGGCCCGATAACCTGCACGCCGCGCTCGCGCAGCAGTGCCATGTTGGCCTGGGTGGCCGGATGCAGCCACATGCGGTGATTCATTGCCGGGCACACGGTCAGCGGCGCGGTACTGGCCAGGCATAGCGTGGTCACCAGGTCGTCGGCATTGCCGTGCGCCAGCCGCGCCAGCAGGTCGGCCGTGGCCGGCGCGATGATGATGCGGTCGGCCCAGCGCGCCAGTTCGATATGGCCCATCGCCTGCTCGGCGGCGCTGTCCCACAGCGTGGTGCGGGTGGGGTGGCCGGACAGCGCCTGGAAGCTCAGCGGAGTGACGAACTGCTGCGCACCAGCCGTCATCGCCACCTGCACGGTGGCGCCGGCATCACGCAGCCGACGCACCAGCTCCAGCGACTTGTACGCAGCGATACCGCCGCCTACGCATAGCAGCAGCTTCTGTCCTTCCAAGGGGCGGGAAGTGGGGGAAACGGCGGTCACGGATGGGGATTCCTAGGTACAGAAGAAGGGTTAGCTTAACCGAAGGCTTTGTTACGCCTGATCCAGTTTTTGGCAAATGGCGGTGAATCTGCCACTCATGCACATCCGTGATTGGCCCAGCGCTGAACGCCCGCGCGAAAAACTACTGGCACGAGGTACAGCCGCACTTTCCGATGCGGAGCTGCTGGCAATTTTCCTCGGTTCGGGCCTGCGCGGGCGTGATGCGGTGCAGACCGCGCGCGAGCTTTTGCAAGCTCACGGCCCGCTGCGGGTGCTGCTGGACCGCAGTGCGCCGCAACTGGCCAAGTTGCCAGGGCTGGGCCCGGCCCGCGCCTGCCAGCTCAGCGCCGCGTTGGAACTGAGTCGGCGCCATCTGGCCGCCGCACTGGAACGCGGCGATGCACTGACCGACCCAGCCGCCGCCGGCCGCTACTTCGCCCAGCGCCTGCGCCACCGGCCGCAGGAGGTGTTCGCGGCGTTATTCCTGGACAACCGCCATCGGGCACTGGCCTTTGAAGAGTTATCCACAGGAACGGTAGACAGCGCCGAGGTACATCCGCGTGAAGTCGTCCTCCAGGCCTTGGCCCACAACGCTGCGGCGGTGATCGTCGGCCACAACCATCCGTCCGGGAATCCTGAACCGTCGGCGGCCGACCGCGCCATCACCACGCGGCTGCAGCAGGCCTTGGCGCTGGTGGATATCCGCCTGCTCGACCATTTCGTGATCGGCGACGGCGCACCGGTGTCGCTGGCCGCGCGGGGCTGGGTCTGAACGGCTCAGCCTGAACCACCTCACCCGTATCCCACACCGCAAATCCGCAACGCCGGGGACCGGAATCCCCCTTGCCCGCTGGCCGCCGCGGTCTTTCTGTTTTTTTGACATTGCTGACCTCTGCGGGCAGCTCGCGGGCGGCCGTGACGCAGGTCAGGTAAAATGGTCAGTTCCGCGCTTCAAGCAGAATAGTCACGTGAAAGCCCAACTCCGCGCCCTCATCGGCCAAGGCATCGAAGCCTTGCGCGCCAACGGCACTTTGCCTGCCGACACCCTGCCGCCGGATTTCGTGGTCGAGCGACCCAAGACCCGCGAACACGGTGATTTCGCCACCAACGCCGCCATGCTGCTGGCCAAGGCCGCGCGCAGCAATCCGCGCGCCGTTGCGCAGGCGCTGCTTGCCGCGTTGCCGGCCAGTGACGACATCGTCAATGTCGAGATCGCCGGCCCTGGCTTCATCAATTTCAAACTCTCGCCGGTGGCTTACCAGCGCGAAGTGGTCAGTGTGCTCAAGGAAGCCGAGGACTATGGCCGCAACCTGAGCGGCAACGGCCGCAGCGTCGGCGTCGAATATGTGTCGGCCAACCCGACCGGCCCGCTGCATGTCGGCCACGGCCGCGCCGGTGCGATCGGCGATTGCATTGCCCGCGTGCTGGAAGCCAACGGCTGGAACGCCAAGCGTGAGTTCTATTACAACGACGCCGGCGTGCAGATCGAAAACCTGGCCAAGTCGGTGCAGGCGCGTGCACGTGGCTTCAAGCCGGGCGACGAGCAGTGGCCGACCGAAGCCTACAACGGTGAATACATCGGCGACGTGGCCAAGGCCTACCTGCTGGGTGAGACCGTGGACCTGGAAGGCAGCCAGGTCGTCGGCGCCAAGGATGCCGAGAACCTGGAGGAAGTCCGCCGCTTCGCCGTTGCCTACCTGCGCAACGAGCAGAACCTGGACCTGGCTGCATTCGGCGTGGATTTCGACATCTACTTCCTGGAAAGCTCGCTGTACAAGGACGGCAAGGTCGCCGAGACCGTGCAGCAGCTGATCAGCTCCGGACACACCTACGAGGAAGGCGGCGCGCTGTGGCTGCGCTCCACCGATTTTGGTGACGACAAGGACCGCGTGATGCGCAAGTCCGACGGCACCTACACCTACTTCCTGCCGGACGTGGCCTACCACCTGAGCAAGTGGCAGCGCGGTTACGAACGCGCCATCACCGAGCTCGGCGCCGACCACCACGGCTCGCTGGCACGCGTGCGCGCCGGCCTGCAGGCGCTGGACCTGGGCATTCCCAAGGGCTGGCCGGAATACGTGCTGCACCAGATGGTGACGGTGATGCGCGGCGGCGAGGAAGTGAAGCTGTCCAAGCGTGCCGGTAGCTACCTGACCCTGCGTGACCTGATCGAGGAAGTGGGCAGCGATGCGGTGCGTTGGTTCCTGATCGCGCGCAAGCCCGATTCGCAGCTGACCTTCGACATCGACCTGGCCCGCCAGCAGAGCAGCGACAACCCGGTGTTCTACGTGCAGTACGCGCATGCCCGCGTGTGCTCACTGCTGCGCCAGGCGCAGGAAAAGGGCCTGGACTACAAGCAGGCCGACGGCCTGGCCGCGCTGTCGCACCTGGGCGACGACGCCTCGCTGGAACTGATGAACGAAATCTCGCGTTACCCGGAAGTGGTGGAAGCGGCCGGTATCGCGCTGGAACCGCATCAGGTCGCGCAGTACCTGCGTGAATTGGCACACGCTTTCCACACGTGGTATCACGGCACCCCCGTGCTGGTGGATGATGCAGCCGAGCGCAACGCCAAGCTCACCTTGGCCAGCGCCGCACGGCAGACCCTGGCCAATGGCCTGAGCATCCTGGGCGTCAGTGCCCCGGAAAAGATGTAAACACCTGGAGACGCAGTAGACATGGCAGCACGACGCGGCAAAACCCAAGCCCGGCGCAACAACGACAATGGCACGCCCGGCTGGGTGTGGCTGGTTGCCGGCGTGGCGATTGCGGCAGTGGTGTTCCTGGCGGCGCCGAACCTGTTCAAGAAGGACGGCGACGGTTTCCTGCGCGTAGGCCCGCAACCCAATCCGGACGCACAGCCGGCACCGGTTGCTGACGCCGACGTCGACGCCGGGGTGGAATCGAACAAGCCAGCCACGCCTTCCGCTGCCAAGCCGGAGGAAAAGCCAGCCACCCAGTACGACTTCTACACCCTGCTGCCAGGCACCGAAGTACAGATGTCCGACGCCGAGTTGGCAGCCAGTGCCAAGGCCGAGGAACAGCGCCGTGCTGCTGCGGCGCGCGCGACTGCGGCTGCAACGCCGGTCACCCCGCCAACCGATGCCCAGCGTGCGCAGGCTGCACTGGAAGGACGTCCGTTGCCGGCACCGGTGAGCGAAGCCACCCGCCAGCCGGCACCGATCAGCGAAACCGCTGCCCGCCCGGCGCAGGTTGCCAGCGTTACCCCGGCAGCTGCAGCCACGACTCCCAAGCCGGCGCCTGCCGCAGCAACGCCTGCCCCGGCTGCGACGGTTGCAACTGCCGCGCCGGCAGCAGCGACCGAGAACGTGCGCTACATCCTGCAGGCAGGTGCATTCGGTGCTTCGGGTGATGCCGAATCGACCAAGGCCAAGCTGGCGATGATGGGCCTGGCAGCGCGCGTGGAATCGGCACAGATCAACGGCAACACCGTATACCGCGTACGCATGGGCCCGTATGGCACCGCCAGCGAACTGGCCGAGGCCAAGGCCAAGCTCAACGGCACTGGCTTGCAGGCCATGGCGATCAAGGCGCAGTAACACCGCTGAAGGCGGTGTTACCCCAAAGTTTGTGAAGCAAACTTTGGGCCCCGTGCCCGTTACACCCACAACCCCGCGCCTGTCGGCGCGCCCCCTTGACTCAAGGGGGCTGTTGCGACTGACAGATCGCTCGAAGAGCCCTTTGAACATTCAGGCCCTGACATCGCTTTGGTGTTGGGGCTTTTTGTTTGTGCCGTTGTAGCCCGGGTAAGCGGAGCGCACCCAGGGCTTAATCGTGCGTCGATTGTTCTTGCTACGTTGTTTTACCTGCAAAGAGCCCCCCTCCCCAACCCTCCCCTGCGCCTGCGGCGCACGGGAGGGAGCAGAGCGCGGCCTCGCTTCGCCACACCGCAGCCCGACAGATCACGCAGTCACCCCCTCCCTTGCGCCGCAGGGGAGGGTTGGGGAAGGGTGCTTTGGCTCTTGGCTTTGGCTCTTGGCTTTAGCTCCTGGCTTTGGCTCCTGGCTTTGGCTTTAGCCCTTCTCCCGCCTGCGGGAGAAGGGTTGGGATGAGGGGGCGCTTTTGCTTTTGCTTTTGCTTTTGCATGTGACGTCGGCCCCACCTCCCCACACCCCCACCGCCGCAAAGTGCGAAAATCCAGATCCCCCGCCCCAAGGATTCCGCAATGTCCAAGACCGCTCTGATCACCGGTGCCACGTCCGGCTTCGGCGCCGCCGCTGTCCGTCGCTTCGTTGCTGCGGGCTGGAAAGTGATCGCTACCGGTCGTCGTGCCGAGCGCCTGCAGCCGCTGGTGGAAGAATTCGGCGCCGACAAGATCCATGCCTCCGCCTTCGACATCCGCGATGCCGCCGCGATGGAAGCGGCACTTGCTGCGTTGCCACCTGCCTTCCGCGACATCGACCTGCTGGTCAACAACGCAGGTCTCGCCCAAGGCACCGCCGCTGCCCAGCACGCCAGCCTGGAAGATTGGCGCACGATGATCGACACCAACATCACCGCGCTGGTCACGTTGACCCATCACCTGCTGCCCAAGCTCGTAGAACGCCGTGGCGCGATCATCAACATCAGCTCCACCGCCGCGCTGTACCCGTACCCGGGTGGCAATGCCTATGGCGGCACCAAGGCCTTCGTCAGCCAGTTCTCGCTGGGCCTGCGCTCGGACCTGCATGGCACCGGCGTGCGCGTGACCGCGATCGAACCGGGCATGGCCGAAACCGAATTCACCCTGGTGCGTACGCATGGCAACCAGGCCGCATCCGATCAGCTGTATGGAGGTGCCAGCCCGATGACGGCTGAAGACATCGCCGAGCAGATCTTCTGGGTGGCAACGCTGCCTGCACACTTGAACGTCAACCGCATCGAGTTGATGCCGGTGAGTCAGTCGTTTGCTGGGTTTCAGGTGTTTCGGGGGTAATTCGGGTTTGTCTGCTTAGAAGCTTCCCCTCACCCCAACCCCTCTCCCGCAGGCGGGAGAGGGGCTTTTAGATGCGGCGTACGTTGCTATGCCAGCGGTTCGTCTGACAGATAGGTGTAGCCGGTCAGGCCGGCTTCCAACGCTGCGTCCAACTCTGCGGCGCGTTCGGCCGAGAGCTGGGCATCAGCCACACGCTTGCGGTACGAGGCACGCAGGTCATCCAGGCTGTAACCCACGTAATCCAACATCACGTCGGTGGTATCGCCGCGACGCTGCTGTGTGATCACGTAACCGTCGTCTTCCACCACCACTTCCACCGCATCGGTATCGCCGAACAGGTTGTGGATGTCGCCGAGGATTTCCTGGTACGCGCCGACCAGGAAGAAGCCGATGCGGTAGCTCTCGCCATGGCGCACCGCGTGCAGCGGCAGCGAGCTGTCCAGGCTTTCGTTCTCGACGTAGGTCTTGACCATGCCATCAGAATCGCAGGTCATGTCGGCGATCACGCCGCGACGCTCGGGGCGCTCGTTCAAGCGCTCGATCGGCACGATCGGGAACACCTGATCGATCGCCCATGCATCCGGGATCGATTCGAACACGCTGAAGT
Organism: Stenotrophomonas sp. STEN022; assembly: GCF_056760155.1. Lineage (NCBI taxonomy): Bacteria > Pseudomonadati > Pseudomonadota > Gammaproteobacteria > Lysobacterales > Lysobacteraceae > Stenotrophomonas > Stenotrophomonas sp. STEN022. Next base: position 57,669 of record NZ_JBRREG010000010.1, on the reverse strand, counting down.
TGACGAAGTACTTGTCGACCAAGCGGTCGTTCAGTTCGTCCAGCGCCGAGCGATGGCTCTTCTCGTCATAGCTCAGGCGCGCACGCACGCCGTTGGCGATGGCGTAGAACAGGTCGTCGATGCGTGCACGTTGCGGCAAGTCGATCTGGCCCAGAGCGTAGGCGCTCAGGCCCTCGGCATGGAAATGCTGGGCTTCCTGGAACAGCTCCACCGCCGGGCGCTGGTCGAGTTCCTCGTGGATCTCGCGCAGGTGGCGGATTGCCGCTGGCTCGTCGTCATGCACTTCCGGCACGCGGCCTTCGGCTGCCTGCTCCACTTCCGACACATTGGCGATCAGCACGGCGTGGTGCGCGGTCATCGCGCGGCCGCACTCGGTGATGATGCGTGGCGGGGTCAGGCCATGCGCCTCGCAGGCCTCGGCCAACGGCTGCACGATGTTGCTGGCGTAAGCGTTGAGGCCGTAGTTGATCGAGCAGTAGCTGCGCGAACGGGTGCCTTCGTAATCGATGCCCAGGCCGCCGCCGACATCGACGTGGCTGATCTTGGCGCCCAGCTGCGACAGCTCGACGAAGTAACGGGTGGCCTCGCGCATGCCGTTGGCGATGTCGCGCACATTGCTGATCTGGCTGCCCATGTGGAAATGCAGCAGGTTCAGGCAATCGGCGTACTCGGTGTCACGCAGCGCCTTCCACAGGTCCAGCAGCTGACGCGGGGACAGGCCGAACTTGGCCTTGTCGCCGCCGCTGTTCTGCCATTTGCCGGCGCCCAGCGAGGCCAGACGCATGCGCACGCCCAGGCCCGGCTTCACGTCCAGTGCCTTGGATTCCTCCAGCACCAGCTTCAGCTCGGACGGCTTCTCGATGACGATATAGGTCTGCAGGCCAAGCTTGCGGCCAATCAGGGCCAGGCGGATGTACTCGCGGTCCTTGTAGCCGTTGCAGACGATCAGCCCGCCCGGCCGGCTCAGCGCCAGCACCGCCATCAGCTCCGGCTTGGAACCGGCTTCCAGGCCGAAGCCCTCGCCGTGGTGGCTGGCCAGGGTGCCGGCCACGCCACGGTGCTGGTTCACCTTGATCGGGTAGACCGCGGTATAGCCGCCGGCGTAGTCCCAGTCGGACTGGGCCTGGGCGAAGGCTGCCTGCAGCTTGCCCAGGCGCTGGCCGAGGATGTCCGGGAAGCGCACCAGCAACGGCAGTTTGGCGCCGGCGGCACGCGCCGAATCGACAACCTGCGGCAACGACACCGCCGCGCCCTGGGCGCCTGCGGGACGGACCACGACGTGCCCGGCGGCATCGACGTCGAAATAACCATCAGACCAGTGCGGAATCGAATAGGTCTTGCGGGCCTGTTCGAGGGACCAATCGCTCATCGGCGTAGCAACTCTCAGCTGTGGATAAATAAGGACGCGCATTCTAACGCTAGCGGGGCAAGGGTCCGTTACAATCCGCGCCCTCACTACCTCCCCTCTCCCCCCCGGAGAGGGGTCGGGGGTGAGGGCAAGCGTGAAACCTGACTGTGACAGGCTTCGCCCTTACCCTCATCCGCCCCTTCGGGGCATCCCCGCCTTCGCGGGGACAGGCTCTTCTCCCGCCCGCGGGAGAAGGGAAAAGTCCATTGCACCCAGGAATCATCATGACCTCCAACGAAAACTGGTTCATCGAACACTTCCAGCCGACCGGTTCGGCTATTGGTTTCCGCATCACCGGCAAGCTGGACGAGGTGCAGTCGCCGTTCCAGAAGATCGAGATCTACGACAGCACCGACTGGGGCAAGTTGATGGTCATCGACGGTGCCATGATGCTGACCACCAAGGACAACTTCTTCTACCACGAGATGATCAGCCACCCGGTGCTGTTCACCCACCCGGCGCCCAAGCGCGTGGTCATTATCGGCGGCGGCGACTGCGGCACCCTGCGCGAGGTGCTCAAGCACCCGGGCGTGGAAAGTGCCACCCAGTGCGACATCGACGAGCAGGTCACCCGCATGGCAGAGAAGTACTTCCCGGAACTGTGCGAATCCAACGGCGACGTGCGCGCCGAGCTGCTGTTCGACGACGGCGTGGCTTACATGGCCAATTGCGCCCCGGGCAGCGTGGACGTGGTGATCGTGGACTCCACCGATCCGGTTGGCCCGGCCGAAGGCCTGTTCAACAAGGCCTTCTTCGAGAGCTGCTTCCGTGCCCTGAAGGACGACGGCCTGCTGGTGCAGCAGAGCGAGTCCCCGCTGGCCCTGCTGGAGCTGATCAAGGACATGCGTTCGGAAATGGGCAAGGCCGGCTTCCAGTCGTTCAAGACCCTGCCGTTCCCGCAGCCGTGCTACCCGACCGGCTGGTGGTCGGTGACCGTGGCCAGCAAGCAGGCCGGTTTCGGCTTCGGCTTCCGCGAGGTCGATTCGGCCGCCAAACCGTTCGACACCCTGTACTACACCGCCCCGCTGCACACCGGCGTGCTGGTCAGCCCCCCGTTCGTGGCCAAGGCGCTGGGCGAATAAGCCCACTGCCAGTGCTGTGAACCGAACCCCGCGCCCGCAACGGCGCGGGGTTTTTCGTTCAGGGCCGGCCGCGGCACACACGCCCCCAACGGTGACAACCGCGTGATCGCAACAATCATTTCCGTCACAAGATTCCTACATTTTTTTTACATTCAGCAATTCATGGACTGTGCAGTTTTATAATTGCCGCACATCCCCGCCCACCCAGGGCACGTTAGACCGGCTTTGCAAGACGCTTCCCGCGCCGTTGCCCGCGTCAGGAAGGTTTGCATGAACACACTGCCCAATTTCGACGGCGAACACGCGGTTGTTCCCACCCACCACTTGCTCAAGCGCGGCGAACGCCTGCTGGAGCCTGACGTCTACCGCACCGAACTTGACGGCCGCCCGGCGGTGGTCAAGGACTACCGCCGCTATCAGGGCACGCCGCTGTCGCCGGTGGCACGCCTGCTGGTGCGCCGCGAAGCCAAGGTGCTCAAGCGTCTGCAGGGCTGGAGGCACGCCCCAGCCTTGCTGGGCACCCTGGGCGGCCTCGCATTGGGCATGGAATACATCCCGGGTGACACCTTGAGTGCCGGTGTGCAGGGCGTGAGCCAGGAAGTCTTCGACCAGTTGCAGAACGCGCTGGCACGCCTGCATGCGGCCGGCATCACCCATAACGACCTGCACGGCACCAATGTGGTGGTCAGCGCCGGCGTGCCGGTATTGCTGGACTTCACCTCGGCACTGCGCTCACCACGCTGGTTACGCAACTGGCCGATCTCGCGGCAGCTGCGCCGCAGCGACATGAAGAACCTGGTGAAGATGCGTCAGCGTCTGACTGGACAGCAGCCTTCCGCCGAACAGGCCGCAGCGCTGGCCGAGCCGGGCTGGGTGCAGGCAGTGCGTAATGCGTGGAAGCGGCTCTATCGTTGGATCAAAGGCTAAAGCCTACCCCTCCCCAACCCTCCCCTTGGCTGCGCCAAAGGGACGGAGCAGAGAGCTTGGCCCCCTCCCTTGCGCATAGCGCAGCGGAGGGTTGGGGAGGGGTGCTCCAAAGCTCTAACGCTTCAAAACGCCAAAACCCACGAACCTCAAAGCGCATCCGCATCCAGCTCGCCGGTGCGGATCCGCACCACGCTGCCCAGGTCGTACACAAACACCTTGCCGTCGCCGATCTTGCCGGTGCCGGCGGCCTTGACGATGGCTTCCACCACCTCGTCAGCCTGTGCATCGGTCACCGCAACCTCGATCTTCACCTTGGGCAGAAAATCGACCACGTACTCGGCACCGCGATACAGCTCGGTGTGACCCTTCTGCCGACCAAAGCCCTTGACCTCGGTGACGGTGATACCGGCCACGCCGCGTTCGGCAAGCGCCTCGCGCACGTCGTCCAGCTTGAACGGCTTGACGATGGCCATGATCATCTTCATAGGTCGGCTCCTTGGGTGATGCCTGCAGCATACCGTGCAGGCTGGCGTGCCACTAGCAAGGTTCCGGACTATCCTTACCATTGGCAATAACGGATACCGATGCCCGCAACCAGCAGCCGCCGCCTAGGCTCGGCTCACCCCTGCGGAGAAACCCCATGATCGACCTCAACCACATTGATGCGCTGGCCCGCCGCCTGAGCGACCTGGTGCCGCCGGGCCTGCGCGACTCGCGCGAAGAACTGCAGGCCACTTTCAAGAGCGCACTGCAGGCAGGGCTTGGCAAGCTGGACCTGGTCACCCGCGAAGAATTTGAAGTGCAGCGTGCCGTCCTGCTGCGCACCCGTGAAAAGCTCGACGCGCTGGAACACGCCGTCGCCGCCCTCGAAAACCGCGCCAGCGACAAGAGCGCCTGAGCGCCGGGCCGTGAGCCTGGCGCTGGTGCACAGCCGCGCCCGTGCGGGTGTGCATGCACCGCTGGTGCAGGTGGAAGTTCACCTGTCCGGCGGCCTGCCCTTCACCCAGATCGTCGGCCTGCCCGAGGCAGCAGTGCGCGAGTCGCGAGACCGGGTGCGCGCCGCCATTCTCTGCGCACAGTTCGACTATCCCGCGCGCCGCATCACCATCAACCTGGCGCCGGCCGACCTGCCCAAGGAAGGCGGCCGTTTTGATCTGCCGATCGCGCTCGGCATCCTCGCTGCCAGCGGCCAGATCGATCGCAACGCGCTGGTCAACCACGAATTCATCGGCGAACTGGCACTGACCGGCGAACTACGTGCGGTAGATGGTGCACTGCCGGCCGCAATCTCAGCCGCCAACGCCCAACGCTGCCTGATCGTGCCACCAGGGAACGCCGGCGAAGCGGCACTGGCCCAGCATGCCGACATCAAGGTCGCACGCACCTTGCTGGAAGTCTGCGCCGCACTGTCGGGCAGCAAGCAGCTACCCGATGCGCAGGTGCCGCCAACCGAACCGGCTGCACTGGCCGACCTCAGCGATGTGCGTGGTCAGCAACATGCGCGACGGGCATTGGAGATTGCTGCAGCAGGCGGCCATCACTTGCTTCTGCTGGGCTCACCCGGCTGCGGCAAGACCCTGCTGGCCTCGCGCCTGCCCGGCATCCTGCCCGAGGCAAGCGAAGAAGAAGCCTTGGAATCCGCTGCCATCGCCTCGATCAGCGGCCGCGGTGTTGATCCGAGTCGCTGGCGGCAACGTCCCTACCGCTCGCCGCACCACACTGCCAGCGCGGTTGCACTGGTTGGCGGCGGCTCGCATCCACGCCCTGGCGAAATCTCCCTCGCGCACAACGGCGTTTTGTTTCTGGATGAGCTACCAGAGTGGAGCCGACATGCCTTGGAGGTGCTGCGCGAACCGCTGGAGTCCGGCGTGGTCACCGTATCCCGCGCGGCACGCAGCATCGAGTTCCCGGCGCGATTCCAACTGGTGGCCGCAATGAACCCTTGTCCTTGCGGCTGGGCCGGCGATAGCAGTGGCCGCTGCCGTTGTACTGCAGAGAGCATACGCCGCTATCGCGCGCGCATTTCCGGCCCACTGCTGGACCGTATCGATCTGCATCTGCAGGTGCCACGGCTGGCACCAAGTGAGTTGCGTGGTGATGCCCCCATTGGTGAGAGCAGCACCGAGGTACGCGAGCGGGTGATGCGGGCAAGGACGCGACAACTGCAACGTGCTGGCAAGGCCAACGCTCATCTTGGCCAAGCCGAAACCCTGCGGGACTGTGGGCTATCTGCTGCCGACAGCGACCTGCTGGAACAGGCGATGGAGCGATTGCAGCTGTCGGCACGCTCGATGCACCGGATCCTGCGGGTCGCGCGGACGATTGCCGATCTTGTAGGGGAGCCGGGGATCCAACGGCTGCACCTGACAGAGGCGATTGGCTATCGGCAGTTGGATCGGGGTGGGAGTGGGGGTGAGGGATAGGTTGTTGTGGGGAGAGGAGCTGCAATGGCAGAAGCCAACCCCTCCCCAGCCCTCCCCTGCGCTATGCGCAAGGGAAGGGGCAGAGCTAGGCCCCCTCCCTTTGGCGCAGCCAAGGGGAGGGTTGGGGAGGGGTTAGCTCTCACAGCACCACATTCAAGACAAATCCCAAAAATCCGTTCACCATCGCCAGCAGCCCCCGCAGAGACCGGCCATGGAACGTATCGAACGCCCCTACTTCCCGATCATCTATGTGCGCGGCTATGCAATGACCCGCGATGAGATCGTGGAGACCACCTCCACGCCATTCATGGGCTTCGAGGCCGGTTCCACCAAGATGCGCCAGGCGCAGGACGGCAGCATCGTCAAGTTCGTGTTCGAGTCACCGCTGGTGCGCTTGATGAAGGACTACAACTACCGCGACGTCTACGAGTTCGGCGCCGAGCGTCGCGACCGCATATCACCACGCTGCATCGTCATCCATCGCTACTACGACCCGGCCGACCCGGCCTTCGGCGATGGCAAGACCCCGTCGATCGTCGATGCCGCCACCGCGCTGGGCAAACGCATCGAACAACTGCGCGACAGCATCTGCGGCAACAACGCGGCCATGCGCAAGGAATTCCGCGTCTATCTGGTCGCCCATTCGATGGGCGGGCTGATCTGCCGTTGCCTGCTGCAGAACCCGGACGTGGCCAGTGCCGAGGTGCGGGCAATGGTGGACAAGGCCTTCACCTATGCAACGCCGCACAACGGCATCGAAGTCGGCGGCATCAACCTGCCCAATCTGCTGTCGATCAACGACATCAACAACTTCAACCGCAGCAACATGAGCAAGTACCTGAAGGTGCCCAAGGACAAGGTCAACACCTTGGGCACGTCCGGCTTTCCACCCGAGCGCCTGTTCTGCCTGATCGGCACCAACGCACGCGATTACGCCGCCGCACACGGCCTTTCCTCATTCGCAGTGGGTGCCTTGAGCGATGGCCTGGTTCGCATCGCCAACGCCTATGTCGAAGGCTCGCCACGGGCCTTCGTCAACCGCAGCCATAGCGGCTACTTCGGCATCGTCAACTCCGAGGAGGGTTACCAGAATCTGGTCCGCTTCCTGTTCGGCGACACCTGCGCCACCGCCCAGCTGGATATCACGGCCCTGCCCTTCCCGCCGGAGATCGAAGCTGCACGCAAACGCGGCAAGAAGATCGAATCCTCGTACTACATCGAAGCCACCGTTGCACCGCGCGGCGCCTACACCTATGAATTGACCTCGCGCACGCAGGCCAACCAGTGCGCCATCCGCCGTGAGTACGGCGATATCTTCGATCCGCAGGGGAATCTGCTGAAGGACAAGCGCTCAACCGTGCTGTTCTCGGTGTTCCTGGACAGCAGCAAGATCCTGGCCGGCAGCGAAATCGCCTTCTCCATCGATCTGGCCGTCAGCAATGCCGGCTACCAGGTGGATGGCGCACTGTTCCTGAAAAACCATATCCCTGGCGAGTATCTGTTCCGCAACACGCTGGTGGTATTCGCCAAACCCGATAGCGCAGGCAGCTGGCGCCTGCGCTATGTCTGGAGTGACGACCAATGGGCAGGTGGCCCCAAGAATGAGGCCGAGCTGGACACCGCCCGCACCAAGGCCATCGGCATCAACCAGCAGACACCGAACGTCTTCGCGATACCACTGCAATCAGCCAAAGGCTTCAACGCCGAGTTGAAGCTTTCGCTTTCCGACTGGCGTTGAATCTTCAATGTATTTCACTCTGCCGTGAGCTCTGTTAGCGAAAGCGCCAGCAGGACGTACCACCCTCAGACAAACGCTGCGGCCTGATCCAATTCTTCGCGGAGACTGTCGATGAAGACGCTGTCGTTCAAATAGGCAACGTTCAAGCGTGTCCATGGCGACACCTGCTCCGAGTCAACATTGAAAAACGCACCCGGCGCCAGCACAACGCCGCGTGACAGCAAGCGAGCGGTCAGCGAGCGGGTATCATCGATGCCATCGAAACGCGCCCACAGATACAGGCTTTGCTCCGGCGTCGCATAAACCGTGGCATCCAGCCTGTTAAGAACTTCCAGACCTTCGGCAGTGGCAGCGCGCACCCGATCCTGCAAACGCCCGACATGGCGCAGGAAGTTGCCTTCACGCAGGATCGCCTCAAGCACGCGCTCGCCGTACTCGCTGCTGCCGATGTGCAACAGCATCTTCAGGTCAGCCAGTTCTTCAATGTGTGCGTTCTCGCCGGCGATGAAGCCGCTGCGCAATGCCGCCGAAACCGATTTTGAGAAGCTTCCCACATACAGCGTATTCCTGAACTGCGACAGCGACGACAGGCGAAACGCCGAGTTCGGCTTGAAATCGGCCATTGCGTCGTTCTCGACAATCAGCACGTTGTGCGCCGCTGCCAACTCCAGCAAACGCTTGCCGACTTCCGGTGAGACATCGGTGCCGGTCGGGTTGTGCGCGGTTGACTGCATGAAGAAAACCCGCGCCTTGCTGGCCTGCAGCGCCGCCTCGAGTTCAACCAGATCAGGACCATCTACGCGGCGTGTGATTGCTATCGATTTTGCGCCCTGCAGCTGCAGCTTGCCGAACAGCGGGTAGTAGCCAGGCTGCTCCACCAACACCGTATCGCCTGGCGCGACGTAGCGTCGGATGATCAGGTCCAACGCATGATTGGCACCAAATGTGGTCACCAGCTGCCGTGGACCCAGTTCCATCCCGTGCATGGCCATGCGCCGGATCAACTGCTGTCGCAGCGGTAGATAGCCGTAGCGGTTACCGTAGCGAAACAAGCTGCCATTGCCACTGCGCGCGACCTGCCGATGAAAGCGATCAAGTCGCATATAGGTCAACCAGTCAACAGGCGGAAAACCCTCGGCGAGGTGTGACCGCCCCGGCTCGCGAATGGCCTGTTGGCGCATCATCCACAAGGTATCGATGACCCTGCTGTAGCCAACCGGCTCTTCATCGACATCACGCTCTGGCGGCGCCTCCACGCCGCGCACGAAGAATCCCTTGCCGTGCTGCGCTTCAACCAGCGCTCGCTCGCCAAGCAGGTCGAATGCAGAGATCACTGTGTTCTTCGAGTAGCCATTCAATCGTGCGTACTCACGCAACGAAGGCAGCTTGTCTCCGGGCTTCAGCACACCGGCGAGGATCTGACGACCGATGTCCATGGCAACTTTTTCCGCTAGTGAAATCTTCCGTGGTTCAGAGCGCATAGGAATCCATACAAATTTCTTCGGGGGCGACCACTGTATCTATGCGTCAACGCACCCTGTAAAGAGCATAAATAGACATTTTGTTATGAACTGGAAGACACGCCTCAACGCCACCTCTGTACGGAAAAACTGTACCTTTCGTCCGCACTCTTCAGAGCACATTGTTTCTCGATGATTGAGCAATGCTCGCCAGAAATGGATAGGCCGGGACAAACCACGTTGAGCGCAACTTATGCACACGCAGAACACGCGACGCCTTGCAGTTCAACGCCAGCGATAGCGCACATTCCGCGCAAACAAAGCCTCTGCATCAGCCTTGACAGCGCTACAGGAGCAACGCCTGTGAACGGCGACGCGCCCATCCCCTACCACCAACACTTCCACTCGATGCAGCCAATCACCTTCATCGAAGAACTGCCGATCAACGGCAGGAATCAGCGCGTACCTGTGGTGGAGCTTCAGCCAGGACAAGCCCGCGCCCTCCAATGCATCACCGAACTCTCGCGTCCAACCGGTGGGTTTCGGGTATTTGGCGCGGGCCCGTTGCTACGCGCATGCATCCAATTCAGTGCCATCCGCGATGTTTACAGCGCTCGCCTGCAGATATTGCAGCTACGCAACCTGCTGATCGGCCTCGTCAATACAATGATTCCGGCCCTCGCAAGAGGTGGCGGCGGCTGCAGGGATCTTGATGTGCTTGTACGTAGAACCAGTGAGGCGACTGCACACCTCGATATCGTGGTGACTGTCGAAGTTCCTGACCGATCCGATGCCCATCTCATTGATGTACTGGTTGCGAAACTTGCACCATATATTGAGCAGCTGACCAACGGTGTAATGAACGGAGCATCCATCAGTGAGGTTGCCGGTCGCCAACTGCTATGCGCGCAGGCGACCTTCGATCCAGGCAACCTATCGCTTGCCGCCGCCACAGGCTGCTCGTTGGCAGGGCGTATCGTCGAACTTCACAACTTCACCTGCATCGCCAAAAAGCGTGTCGGCGCACGCAATGCAGATATTCTCGCCACGGCGAACTCCACCCTTGTTGCCACGGAAGCTGCAAGCGGCGGCAAGCTGGGTACGTGGAAGGCACACGAAGACCTTGGGGGACCATTGGTCATCTGGTACCGCGATCACCACGGCCATCTGGCTGGAAGAATCTCCCTGCCGGTGATGGCTGGACAGACGGAAGACTGCTGCGCTGCGATGGACATAGGCTCGGCGCAGACCGCCGCCGCTGCCAACGCGTCCCGCACGTACCCGGTCGACCTTGCCGTCGCCGCGATTGGCCTGGCGCAGAGCTTGGTCAACCTGCATGCACACGCCGCCGAGGTGATCGCGCAAGGTGATCCCGGCCAGCACGCCTGCGATCTGGCCTTGCTGGCCGGCGCCCGCGAAGCTGAGATCATTCACGTGGTCAAGACCCTGCTATCCGCGCAGCACATCCGCTTCGATCTCGCGGTCGCTGCGCTCGACCAGCTGCGGGAGCGGTAATGGATAGCCGCGAGGAGGCGCCGGAAGACAGTGTCCGCATCATCGAGGTTGGTGCGCGCAGAGGCCTTGAATGCCAGCAGAAGGCATTGCCAGCCATCGTCCGCATGAACCTGGTCGAATTGCTGGAATCGGCGGGTATCAAGGAGGTCGAACTGGGCTCGTTCACCTCATCGCGCCGGCGGCCGCAGATGGCCGATACCGCGGCGGTATGTGCACTACTGGGGCCACCGCCGCTTGATCGCATCCGCTCAGTGATGGTCCCTGACATGAAGGGACTGGAGATGGCGATAGCCAATGGCTGCCGCGATATAACCATCGCGTCGGCCGCATCGGATGCCTACTGCCGCGCCAATCTCAACTGCAACATCAGCGAGAGCCTGCGCCGTGCTGATGAGATCACCGGGCGCGCCTTATCCCTCGGCATCCAGGTCCGGGCCACACTGGACACCATAGTCCATTGCCCGTTCGGAGGGTTGGTGACGACGGCGGAAGTCATCCGTATCGTCCGTGCGTTCTACGATATGGGCTGCCGCGAGATCAGCCTGTGCGATACCACCGGCAGTGCAACCCCTGCAGCGGTTGGTGTGCTGTTGCGCGCCTGCGCCAGCGAAGTACCGATGCACCGCTTGGCCGCGCATTTCCATGACACCTTCGGCCTGGCCATCGCCAATGTCATCGAGGCACTGGAGCACGGTGTGCGCGCGTTTGACGGTACCATCTCCGGGCTTGGCGGTGACAACCATGCACCGGGTGCGGCGGGCAACCTGGCTACCGAGGATCTGGTCTATCTGTTCGGCGAGCTGGGAATCAACTGCAATGCAGATCTCGATGGCTTGCTGCTGGCTGCCGACTACATCGATTGCGTGCTTGAGCGCAGAACCGAGTCGCGCGTCGGGCGGGCCCTGCGGGCGAGAAGAAAGCATTGGAAGGACACCGCTGCGGCCTGGGCTAGTTGAGCGTCACCACAAGTGCTCGCGGCACAGCCATGCCATGCCACGTGGCGCTGACCACAGCTTTGCTTCCCGTCCTCATTCCCGCGAGCGCATGTTCGCCCGGTTCCAGCGCCAACCGCTGCCTGCGCGACTTGGAACAGTGCCAGACCAGGCGCGGAACTGACACGCGCTCGGCGATGAACGTATGATGTGCAGGTCAGCGAGCATAGCGGCCAGCCGACCACCCGATGCCGGCGCCAAGCGCCGTTGAGAGATCCCCATGCCGCTGCTGTCGAATCCCGGGCCATGCTGGCGAAAGCAACGCCATGCGCCTGCCCTGCCCCGCTTCACGCCCGCCTGCATGCTACCGCTGCATGCCACCGACGGCCGCCAGCACTGATGACTGCGCCGAGCTCGCGCCTGATTGATGCCTTCCTTGGCCTGTACGGCGAGTTGAAGCGGCACCTGCGGCGACGTACGGGCGACAGCAGTCGTGCCGACGAGGTCATGCAGGAGACCTATCTGCGCCTGCTTGAGACCGATAGCCGTGCGCAGCAGGAGAAAATCCGCGACCAGCGCGCTTTCATTTTCCGCGTCGCCGGCAATCTCGCCATCGACGTGGCGCGACGCGAACAGCGCGCAGGCGGCAACGGCGAGCCCGACCCCCAGCAGGCCGACCCTGTCGCGGGCCCGGAGCGCAATGCCATCGCCCAGGACCGCCTGCGGCGGCTCGATGAGGCCTTGCGCGAGCTGCCACCCAATGCCCGCCTGGCCTTGCTGCTGTTCCGCGTCGACGGTCTGTCGCATGCATTGATCGCACGCCGGCTTGGCGTATCCGAGAGCATGGTGGCCAAGTATCTGGCGCAGGCGATGCGGCATTGTCGCGATCGTCTCGGGCCAATGTGAGGACAATGATGGAAGATGATCACAGCAGCCACTGCAACTTTGGCCTTGGCGAAACGTCTTATAGGTAGACACCCCTTTTCCAGCGCAGCCCCTAGCCACGCCACGATGTTCGACCGCTTCCGAACCCGGAACAACGCGCTCAATGACGAATCCATCCAGTGGGTGATACGCCTGGGTGCGCGTCCGTCTGCGGGCGATAAAGCCGCGTTCGAGCGCTGGTGCCAGCGTTCCCCGGCCCATGCCGAGGCTGCACGGCAGGCATTCGCGCTGCTCGATGGCGTCGGCCAGACCGCGCTTGCGGCCGAGCACCGCCATTGGGTGCAGGCGCTGACACCTGCGCCGCGCCGGATCAGCCGCCGCGCGGTGCTGGCAGGCGGGCTGTCGGCAGCTGCGCTTGCCGGCGTGGTCGGTACGGGCATGTTGGGGCCAGTCAGCGGCGTGCTTGCCGACCATCGCACGCGCATCGGCCAGCGCCGGCAGGCATCACTGGGTGACGGATCGACCGCCTGGCTCAACAGCGAGAGCGCATTCTCGCAGGCGTTCTCCAACGTCCGCCGCACCGTATCGGTGGCCGCCGGCGAACTGCTGTTCGACGTCGCCCCCGACCCGCAGCGGCCCTTCGTGATCGAGAGCCGCGATGGCAGCGTCCATTGCAGCGTTGGCCGCTTTGCCCTGCACCGCGAATCACGCCGCAGCACGCTGACCGTGGTCTCTGGCCTGGCCGAGCTACGCAACCAGGCCGGCGCCAGTATCGAAATGATCCCCAACCAGCGCGTTGCCTTCAGCGCCGACGTACTTGGCAAGGCTGAAAACATCGATGCGGGGGCATTGACTGCCTGGGTCCGCGGCAAGCTGATCTTCAACCAGCAGAGCGTGGCTGCCATTGCAGGCGAGCTGCAGCGCTATGTGCCTGGACGTATCGTCGTCATCGGTGAGCCACTACAGCAATTGCAGCTCACTGGCGTGTTCGAGCTGGATGACATCGATGCGCTGCTGCGCAATATCGCCGCGCTGGCCGGGGCTGAACTGATCCGTCTGCCGCTGCTGACCGTGATCCGCTGAGCCGCCCAGCAGTGCTGTAACCCTGCATGTGGCCCGCCATGCAGGCACACGAAGCGGCGGACAAATTTCTTTCTGCTGACGCTGCAAGTTTCGCCCGCGACGGTCGTCTATAGGAATGAGACTTATTCTCCTAAAGTCAACGCCGGTACCTCCGAGCGTCCTCCTCCTATTGCTTCGTCGGATCCATGAGCCCTTCCAACTTTTCCCGTCGTTCCCTGCGACTGCCGGCCGTGCTGACCGTCAGCATCGCCCTGGCACTTAATGCACCGCTATATGCCGCCGCACAGAACAGCGTCGCCAGCGGCTCCACGCAGCGCATCGCATTCGATGTCCCGCCGCAGTCCCTGGACAGCGCGCTGACCCGACTGGCGGACCAGGGCGGGGTTCGCATCCTGTTCGTGTCCAACGATGTCAGCGGCCTGCAGGGCACGGCCATCAAAGGCCAACTCAGTGCAGCGCAGGCGCTGGATCAACTGCTGGCGGGCAGCGGCCTGGCCTGGCAATGGCGCGAGCCCGGCACCGCCGTGGTGATGCGCAGCGGCGCTGCTACCGTCGGCGCGAGTACCCCACTCGTCACCGGCACGCTGAGCGTCACCGGGCAGCAAGGCATCGAAGCCACCGGCGCGCAGCGTGACCTGCGTGGCCAGGACGAGGTCTACGACCTGGACCTGTCCACCGCCTACCTCGGCCGCACCGAGATCGAGCGCTACAAAGGCGCGACGCCATCGGACCTGCTCAACGGCGTCGCCGGCGTGTTCAGTGGCGATGCGCGCAACAGCGGCGCGCTCGACGTCAACATCCGTGGCGTACAGGGACCGGGACGCGTGCCGGTCACCATCGACGGTACCGAGCAGGCGGTCACCGCCTGGCGCGGCTACAACGGCATCGGCAACCGCAACTACGTCGATCCCAACCTGATCGGCGGCATGCAGATCTTCAAGGGCCCGTCGCTGACCCGCAACGTCACCACCGGCATCGGTGGCGGCGTGGTGATCAAGACACTGGACGTTGACGACGTGGTGCCGGAAGGCGAATCGTTCGGCGGCGAATTCAAGATCGAAGGCAGCAGCAACGCGGTAGCGCCACGTCTGCCGGGCCGGCTGTACACCGGCATGAACCACCGCGACGTACCGGAACTGGCCACCGGCAGCCCGGCCAACGACCCGACCCTGCGCGTGCAACCGCACACCGGTGGCGGCGGTTACAACGTCTTCGATGGCGAGGACCACGCCTATCGGCTGGCATTGGGCTGGAAGTCGGACACGCTCAGCCTGTTCGGCGCCTACGCCTACCGCGACCGCGGCAATTACTTCGCCGGCAAGCGCGGCGCCGGCTACTACTCGCAGCCGGTGGAAAACATCAGCGCCGGCGACTACATCATCACCATGGCCAACCGCCTGCGCCCGGGCGACGAGGTGACCAATACCTCCAGCCAGATGGAATCGTGGCTGTTCAAGGCCACCTGGAACCCGACTCCCGACCAGGTGCTGCGCTTCGGCTACCGCGACACGCTGTCGCACTACGGCGAGATCATGCCGTCGCGCATCAACCGTACCGCGCTCGGCCTGCCGCAGTGGTCGCTGAGCCGGGTCGACTCCAAGGCCTACAACTTGGAATACAAGTGGCAGCCGCAGGGCAGCCGTTGGATCGACCTGTACGCCAACCTGTGGCGTACCGATACCGACAGCAATGCGAACACTGCCGGCAGCTACCCGAATTACTGGAATGCGGTGACCCAGCCGATCGTCATGAACGGCGCGCTGGATGATTCCACGAATACCCGCAACGGCCTGACCCTGAGCAATCTGTTCCGCCTCAGCGATACGCTGGACCTGACCGTCGGCGGCGACTTCCAGCACGAAAAGCTGCGCTCGCATGATGAGTACATCGGCCCCTCCGCGGCCTGGCGCATGTTCCCGCGTGCCGGCCGTCGCGAGGAATGGAATGCCAACTTCAACCTTGAATGGCGCCCGGTCGACTTCCTCAAGATCAATGCCGGTGCCCGCTACTCCTCCTACTGGGCGTACGACGATTTCCTCGCCGACCATCCGAACAAGTTCCTGGGTTCGGTATCCGGCTATCAGGCCAGCTACCGGACCCTGTCTGCGCAGGAGCGCAGCAATGCAGAGGCGCAGCTACGCGCCGGCCACCAGGTCTGCGCGGCGATGCCGTTCTACTGCGAGATGTTAGGTATTCCGGAAGGGATAAGCGAAGCAGACTACGTCGCCGCCAACATCAAATATGCTGCCAAAGAGAACACCCTCGAATGGCTCCCTGACGCCGAAGGTAGATTCCACCGCGCCGACAACCCCTGCAGCAACGGCGCGCTGGCCGGCGTAGCCGATCTGTTCGAGGGCGGGAACTGCAGGATCGGCTACACCGCCAACCCGATCGCTTCCAGGTACGCCGTGGCAAAGAAGCGTCGTGATAGTGGCTGGGCGCCGTCGCTTACCGTTACCGGCTTGTTCTCGGACTACAGCCGCGCCTACCTCAGCTATAACGAGGCACTGCGCTACCCCAACATGTTCGAGAGCGTCATCGCCTTCGGTGCCAGCGTCAGTCCGTTCCGCGACCTGAAACCCGAACACACCTACAGCTACGAGCTGGGCTACATCCAGGAGCTCGGGCATCTGTTGGGAGATGACACGATTGCCGACGTCAAGCTCAGCTATTACCACCGCCGCACCGATGACCTGATCGAGCGCGACAACAACTTCCTGTTCCGCAACATCGACAAACAGCTCGTGCAGGGCGTGGAGTTCCAGGGCCGCTATGACAATGGCCGCTTCTTCACTGACCTCGCCGTGGCGCACACGTTGAAGAACGAGGTCTGCGATGAACACACCGCCATCACCATCGACCCCAACGTCAGCGGCACGCCAACCTGTGTCGACCAGGGCTTCATCGGCAGCTGGCTGCTGACCCAGGCTTCGCCGGAAACTTCGGCCAACTGGTCGTTGGGTGGACGCTTCCTTGACAAGCGGCTCGAGCTGGGCGCGCGCGTCGTCTATTACCAGCGCCGCAAACCCAACCGCGACCTGGAGGCGTTTGCCGCCGTCACCAACCAGAACCTTGCCGTGTTCAACGTGCCGTTCTCCTGGGATACCACCTGGCTGTTCGACGCTTATGCCAGCTACCGCGTCAACGACACCGTACAGCTTGAACTGATCGGCACCAACCTCTCCGACCGCTACTACGCCGACCCGGCCACCCGCTCACTGCTGCCTGCCCCGGGTCGCATGCTGAAGCTGAGCGTGACCGCGCGCTTCTGATCATCCCGTAGCAACAAGGAGTCCACCGCAACCCGAAACATCACTGCAGTTCTGCTTTTTCCTTCATCACATCAAGAGAGACATGATCATGAAAATGCACAAACGCATCTCCCAGCTCGCCCTCGCCCTGACCGTGGTTTCCGTGGCAGGCACTGCCGCAGCTGCCACCATCGTCGGCGCCCAGACCGCCGGTACCGGAACGTCGTACGTCACGGTCGGTGTGTCACAGGTACCGTTCGGCCCGCATACCGCCGGCATCTCCGGCGTCGGTATTTCCAGCTATGCCGGTGGCACCAAAGTCGACTTCCAGGGTCTGACGCCTTCCAGCGCCGCCACCGCGCTGACTCCGAGCATGACCGTCTACCGCCTGCACGACCCAATCACTCCCGGCACCCCCGGCAACCCGAACGACCCGGCACACTTTGGCCTGGGTAGTTTCAGCTTCGTCAAGGTTGGCAGTGGCGATGTCTGGTTCGGCGAATGGTCGACCAACGGCAATACCGGCAGCCCGACCTACCAGAACCGTCAGGTCTACTACGTAGGTGACAAGACTGGCTATACCGCCGCCACCGGTACCGCGGTTGGCTACACGCTGACCGGCCTGCACCGCTACGGCGCCAACACCCACCTGACCGGTAGTTTGACCGCCAACTTCAGCAGCCGCACCTTCCACGGCGACCTCTCGATCGGCGCAACGCAGATCCGTCTGGGCACCAGCGGCAGCCAGATCGCGTTCGACACCAACGGTCACTTCGACGCCGCCAATGCCGGCCAGTGGGTGATCCCGGGCAATGTCGTATACGCCACCGGTACGGTGAAGGGCGATTTCTTCGGTGCTGGTGCGGCCGCCGTCGCCGGCATCGTCGATTTTGGCAACCCGGCAACAAACATCGCTTGGGGCGGCACCAAGAACTGACGGATAAGCCTGTCCGTCAACCGCTGTAATTCAACTGCTACCGGCAAGGACCAGCCAGCGTCCGCCAATCCTTGCCTCCCTCGATGGCCATTGCATGCATTCTCGTTCTTCAACCGGTTGCCGACGCCGACCCCTCTTCACGCTTCCTGCCGCACTGCTGCTGGCCGGACTGTCGCTGCCCGTCGCGGGCGCCGCACAGGAGCAGGCTGATACCCGCCGCCTGCTTGACCAGCACATCGACCAACAGGCGCAGGCCCGCGAGCGTGAGCTGCTCAAGGACGAGCTGGATGGCGAGCGCCCGACGCTGACCATCGATGGCCAGCGCCACGTCATTGGCCACAACGTCGACGACCTCGGTCGCGCCCTGTATCTGGCACTGCAACAGCGGCAGTGGAACCTGGCGGCGCATTTCCTCAACGAATACCTGACCCTGCCCGACCACGACAAACTGCTGGTGCACTACGCGCAGGGCGGTTTGCTGCGCATGCAGGGCAAGCACGCGCAGGCGGCCACCGAGTACCGCGCCCTGCTCGCCCTGCAACCGGACTTCATGCCGGCACAGCTGGAGTTGGCGCGCACTTTGTTCGAAGACCAGCAGGACCGCGAAGCCGATGCGTTGTTCGCCGATGTCGGCACCAGCATTGACGCCAACGACCCGAAAACCGAGGGCGTGCGCACCACCATCGCCAGCTTTCGCCAGGCCTTGGCGCAGCGCGAGCGCTGGAGCGGCTCGTACGCGGCCGGGCCCAGCTGGACCGACAACGCCAACCGCACCTCGGCCAGTCGTACCTGTGTATTGCTGCTGATCACCGGCGACTGTCTTATCGAGCGCAAATTGCCCGAGGCCATCACCGCCACCGGCATCGACTACGACGCCACCCTCAACAAGCGGCATGCGCTGCGCGGCCACCATGGCGTCTACCTGCGTGCAATCGCCTTTGGCCAGAACTACCGCGACAACAGCGCTTACAACGAACTCAATGCCGCACTGCAGGCTGGCTACAGCTTCCGCAGTGCGCGCCACAACGTAGCGCTTGCACCGTCGTTCGACTACTACGCGCTGGGCAACAGCGCCTTGTTTGGTGCACCGGGCGTGCATGCAGAATGGAGCTGGACGCCCGGGCGGCTGTCGATGTTGAAGCTGGAAGCTGACTGGAAGGATCTCCGCTATCGCCAGCGCGACTACGCGCTCAATCTGGACGGCGTGCAGCGCACCGCCTCCGCCACTTACTTCCGCAGTCTTGGCAGCCATTGGATGACCTTCGGCGGCATCGATGCACTGGACAGCGATTCGCACGACCGCAGCAACAGCTACCGCTCGGTAGGTGCCCGACTCGGCGCATCCCTGCAGTGGCCGGAAGGCTTCAGCCACACCTTGTTCGCCTCCTATCGCCGCCGCAGCTACGACCTCTACAGCCCAATGCTCGGTGTGCGCCGCGATGACGACGAACGCAACTACACACTGATCATCAAGGCCAATCGCCTGGCCTTCGCCGGCTTCACGCCCTTGCTGAGCCTTCGTTACAACGCCGTCTCCAGCAACGTCGACTGGCTCTACAGCTATGACCGCAGCACCGCCAGCCTGAAGCTGGAACGCAGTTTCTGACCCCAACCACTACCTGCACTACCGGGAGTTGCACATGAGCAAACACAGCCACGTTGTTTCGCGCAGCCAGCAACTGAAGGCCGCCACCCACAGCACCCATGACAGCCTGGACAAGCGGGTGATGGCAGCAGACATCTTTGCCAGCCGCGACAGCTTCACGCGCTTCCTGCGCGTGCAGTATCGCTTCCACCGCGATATCGATGCGCTCTACTCGCATCGCGGACTACTGGCGTTGATCCCCGATCTGGCCGAGCGCCGGCGGTTGGCCAGGATCGCACTCGATCTGCAGGATCTCGGCAGCGATGTTCCAGTGCACAGCACGCCCCTGGTCGACGCCAACATCTCCCTGCCCAGTGCCCTAGGTTGGCTGTACGTTGCCGAAGGCTCCAACCTCGGTGGCACCGTGCTGTTCAAACTGGCGCGCGACCGGCTGCAGCTGCATGCCGACTTCGGTGCACGCCAGCTGGCCGCACATGCCGACGGCGCAGCTCGGCATTGGCGCAGCTTCACCGCCGCACTGGATGCGGCGCCACTGGCGGCCGAACAGGAAGCCTTGGTGGTGGAGGGCGCACGCGCAGCGTTCCAGAACGTGCGCGGCTATGTCGAAGACGAGCTCCAAACCGACCCGGTGCCGGTGCCCTGATGCGTTGGCTATGGTTCTGCGCAGGCTGCTGGATGCTGGCGCTTGGCATCATCGGCGCGCTACTGCCGGTGATGCCGACCACCATCTTCCTGATCCTGGCACTGGCCTGCTTTGCGCGCTCCTCGCCACGGCTGGAGCGCTATCTGCTACTGCACCCACGCTACGGCCACAGCCTGCGCCTATGGCGCGAACAGGGAGCGGTCAGCGCCAAAGGCAAAGCCTTTGCCGGCGCAGGAATGGCTGTGGGTTATCTGGTTTTCTTCTGCACGGCGCACCCCGGCTGGAAACTGGCGCTGGGTGTCGGCCTGTTCTTCACCGTCAGCGCCGGCTACGTGCTGTCGCGTCCCGCACCGCGTGTGCTCATCCATTGAGGATACTGATCATGCCCCTGACAACGCCGGCCAGCCTGTCGCTGCCAGTCCGCAACATCCACTCGGCGATACTGCGTGGTGCCTGTATCCGGGTGACCTCGGCGCGGATTGCCACCTTGCGCCTGGCGCCGTTGGTGTTGGCCGCACACGGACGCCTCAGTCCGCAATTGCTGCATGCCGCTTCCCTGAAGCAGGGTGACATGCATGTCTCCACCAGCGCTTTCTACAACACCTTGTCGACGCTTGGTGCAGCTGGCTTGCTGCCATCCCCCAAGCAAACAGACCCATCACCACCCGCGAACAGCGCGACCATCCAGGAGCACGCATGACGACCAACCTGCCCAGCAATCTCAGCCCATGGCAGATGTTCCTGCATGCAGACTGGGTGGTGCAGACGGTGATGGTCGGTCTGGCCATTGCCTCGCTGGCAACGTGGACGGTATTGCTGGCCAAGCACCGACAGCTGCGGCGAGAGGCGCAGCGCATGCAAGTCGCGCGCCGCACACTCGCAGCGGCGGACAACCTGCCGACGGCATTGGCCACGTCCGGGCAGGAAAGTGCCATCGCCTCGGCGTTGCTGGCCGAAGCACAGGATGAGCTGCAGCGCTCGCCCAACGTTGGCAGTACCGACGGCATCAAGGACCGGGTCGGCTCACGCCTGCAGCGCATCGAACTCGCGCACGCACGCCAGCTGCGCAGCGGCACCGGGCTGTTGGCGACCATTGGTGCCACCGCGCCCTTCGTCGGCCTGTTCGGTACCGTGTGGGGCATCATGAACAGCTTCGTCGGCATCGCCCAGGCCAACACCACCAATCTGGCCGTGGTCGCCCCGGGTATCGCCGAGGCCTTGCTGGCCACCGCGCTAGGGCTGGTCGCGGCGATCCCCGCGGTGGTCATCTACAACCAGCTGAGCCGTCAGCTTGCAGCGCTGCGCGGCGACAGCGGCGACCTGTCAGCCAGCGTGCAGCAGCTGGTATCGCGCGACCTCGACCGCCACGCCTTCAACCCATCCGGAGCACCGTGAGCATGGCGATCAGGACCGACGAGCAGGATGATGTCCCCGATGAGAACCACGAGATCAACGTCACGCCCTTCATCGACGTGATGCTGGTGCTGCTGATCATCTTCATGGTCGCCGCGCCATTGGCCACCGTGGACGTCGCCGTCGATCTGCCGGCATCAACGGCACTGCCACAACCGCGAGCCGATGAGCCGGTATACCTGACCGTGCAGCAGGACCTGTCACTGCGCTTGAACCAGGACCCGGTTGCTGCCCCTGCTTTGGCAGCGGCGCTGGACACGCTCACCAGCAGCAACCGTGAGCAACGCATTTTCGTGCGCGCCGACAAGGGCGTTGCTTATGGCGACCTGATGGACACCTTGAACAGCCTGCGTACTGCCGGCTACTTGAAGGTGGCCCTGGTCGGGCTGGAACAGGTCTCGCCGTGAACGCGACACTGCATGCGGCCGAAGGCCCGTGCTGGGGCCGCAGTCTGTGCATCGTGCTTGGTGTGCATGCGCTGGCAGTGGGCGGCGCTGTGATCTGCTCATCATGGTCACCAGTACCTGCCCCGCCCTCGCCGCCACAGTCGATGATGGTGGAACTGGCGCCACTACCGAGTGCGCCGCCGGCGTCGCCCACCGATCTGGCGCCGGGACCGCTGCAACAGGAACAGCAGCCGCAGCCCGCGCAGGCAGCTGCAACACCCGCAGCGGCAGTGACGCCACCCTCGCCGACCCTGCCAGCAGATGCTGCCCTGCCACCGCCTGCGCCAGAGCGGCAGGAACAACGCACCGCATCGATCGAAACCATCGAGGTACTGCAATCAACTGCACCACCCAGCGTGCAGGCGCCCAGCAGCACCCGCTATACCGCCCGGCAATCCTCGGCCGGGGCCGCCGTTCTTTCGCAGGCCAATTGGCAGGCGCTGGTGCTTGCGCATCTGGAGCGCTACAAACGCTACCCGCGTGCGGCGCAGCGCCGTCGCAGCGAAGGCGTGAGCCTGGTCGAGTACGCGGTGGACCGCGCCGGCGGGGTGCAGTGGGCGCGGCTCGCCCGCAGCAGCGGCAATGCCTTGCTGGATGGCGAGGCGTTGGCCGCCGTGCAGCGCGCCAGCCCGCTGCCGTCGCCACCGGATGAAGTGCAAGGCGATCCCGTGCAGATCACCACGCCGGTGGAGTTCTTCATTCGCTGATTGGCCCGCGTTGAACTGTCGCGCTGGCTTGTTCCACCGCATGCTGTGCATCACTGCGCCTTTGTTGGGAACTGCTCGCAGCAGAAAAAAAGCCCGCCCGGATCCAGATCCGGGCGGGCTTTGTCATTGCACATGGCGCGTCGAAGTACGCCGCGCTGGATCAGAACCGATAGTTGAAGCTTGCCTTCAACGTGCGGCCCGGCGCCAGCATCGAGGAACGGGTCAAGGGGTCGATGTAGTACAGGTTGCCCAGGTTGGTGCCCACCACTTCGACCGTGGCGCGGTCATTGACACGCCACGTGGCATAGGCGTCGTACGTGGTGATGCGACCCCATTGCAGCGGCGTGTTGAGGTAGTAGGAAATCGTCGCCGACTGGTTGCCGTAATTGTCCTTGAACACGCTCTCCTGCGGCGCGTGGTGGACGATGCGGCTGCCAAGCTCCAAGCGGCCATCAAACAGGCGCGCCCCCACCGTCCAGTTGAAGGTATAGCGAGGGATCGCCATGGTCACCAGGTAACCGCCGACGAAGCCGGTTTCCACGCAGTTGGAGACGCCGCCGGTGTTGTCCAGCAACATCGCGGTGTGCTCATCGCAGACGCGGTTTTCCAGGTTCCAGGCACCGCTGATGTCTGTGAAGAAGCGGCCGTTGTCGAAGCGGCCCTGTACCTCGACGCCACGAATGGTCTGCTCGTCGATGTTGGAGAACGTCAGCTGCGGGCTACGCTCGATCACATCGCGGGTGCGGTGGTGGTAGTAGGCGATCTTAAGGTCCGCCAGCGGATTGCCATCCAGCATCTGACCGAAGTCCTGCACCCACGACAACTCGGTGTTGTAGGCATGTTCCGGCTTCAGGCCGTAGCTGTCCTGGACGCTGGAGAAGCCGATGGTGCTTTCAAACAAGGCAGGGAAGCGGCGCACCTGGCTGTGGCGAAGATAGACGCGACTGTGTTCGCTGAACTCATAGGTCGCGGCGAACGACGGCACCCAGCCGGCGCCGCGCTGCCTGCGCGCGGTGTTGTCGACCGTGGCGAAGGGTATCAGCTCGCCATTGACGCTTTGGCCGGGATAAGGGCCATCAGACCAGCACTTGCGGCCGCCGCTGAGTTCGACGTTGCTGAAGTCGATGGCACCGTTGATACAGGGATTCCCGGCGCGGGTGTAACGGCCCTGGCCATCGTGCTTCCACAGCATTTCATTGTTGGCGGTATAGGTGGTGCGGCTGCGGACCTCGTCGAGGGCTGGGGTCAGCACCTCCGCCACGAACTGCTCGCGTGTATAGCCGAAGAACTCCTCGTAGAAGGACCACTGACTTTCCACCAAACTGGTCATCTGCTCAATCGAAGTATCGATCTCGGCCTGGGTGTAGTGCTCCAGCGTGTTCCACTTCATCACCCGACCCGAGGACTCCTGGCTGCTGCTCGGCAACACGCCGCCCCGCTGCTGGCGCGCGAGGAACTCATCGAACGACTGCCAGTTCTGGTAGCGCACACCCGCGCTGAGCAGCAGCTTGTCGATTGGCCGCCATTCAAACAAGGCGCTGAGATCATACTCACGGCGCCAACCTGCGCGCGGCTTGCCACGCCAATAGCCGGTGATCTCCGGATCGTTGTAGGCGTCCTTGGAGCTAAGGGTTTCCTTCTGCAGGTTGCCGCCGACCGTCAGGTCCAGGCTGTCGCCCAGCTGCATCTTGTTGTCGAACGAGAAGCCGGTGCGCGCGTTCTTGCTGTTGGCTACCGCGGTGTTGCGGAAGTGATCCGGGGTGACATAGACCTTGTCGACGTCGTTGTACCAGTTCATGCGGTCATTCGGCAGACCGCCGCTGCTATAGGTCGCACTGTCGGTATCGGTTCGCCACAGGTTGGCGCGCAGGTCCACCCAATCCAGGCCTGGGCGCCACTTGTATTCCAGGTTCACCGCACGCGCATCCACCTGGCTCAGCGGCCACTGCGGAATGCCATCGGTGACGGTGTTGTCCCACTGGATGCGCGAGGGCATGATCTCGCCATAGCGCGACTGCGTGTCGCGCACGTTGAGCTGCAGCACCTGTGTGTCGCTCAGGCGCCAGGTGCCCTTGACCAGCC
The DNA here is from genome assembly GCF_056760155.1 of Stenotrophomonas sp. STEN022. Lineage (NCBI taxonomy): Bacteria > Pseudomonadati > Pseudomonadota > Gammaproteobacteria > Lysobacterales > Lysobacteraceae > Stenotrophomonas > Stenotrophomonas sp. STEN022. The sequence goes on along the minus strand of NZ_JBRREG010000010.1, from coordinate 33,131 downwards.
ACGATTCCATGCGACTGGAGGAATTGAGGATCTCCGAGCCCGGCACATAGACCTTGGCCAGGTACGGCACATAGTCCCAGCTGGTGGTCGGTTCGTTGTCATAGAACGAACTGCCATGCTTGCCGGCGAAGTGGTTGCCCTTCTCGCGGAAGGCATAGGCCGCCATCAGGTCGAAGTTCTCCTTGCGCAGGCCCAGCGCAAGGCGCCAGGCCTGGTCATTGCCGAAGCTGCCGCTGCCACTGGTGCGCGGATGCTGGTACAGGGTCGGGTCGTAGAAGTTGACCTGGCTGGCCGGGAAACCCGGCACGCTGCCGATCGGCTTGCCGGTCAACAGGGTCGGCAATTTCGGATCGATGGCGTTGTCGCTGGCCTCCATCTTCAACTCACCGCCGAAGCTCTCGCCTTCCAGCAGGATGTCGTCCACGTCCAGCGTCTTGATCTGCACCGCGCCGCCCACCGAGGTGTTGGCACCACGCAGCATCGCCGGGCCCTTGATGACCTGCATGCCGCCGATCAGGCTGGGATCGATGTAGTTGCGATTATTGGCGCCCATGTAGCCGCGCCAGACCGTCAGCGCCTGCTCGGTGCCATCGATGGTCAGCGGCACGCGGCCCGGGCCCTGGATGCCGCGGATGTTGGGATCCAGCGCACCGCTGTTGCGGGCATCGCCACTGTAGACGTTGACCATGCCCTTGAAGATGTCAGCCGGTGCAGCGCCCTTGTAGCGTTCGATCTGCTCGCGCCCGGCGTAGACGGTGGACAGGTCCAGATCGTAGACATCGTCATAGCCGCGCTCATCGCGCTCGATGCCGGTGGGATCGGCCGAGCGCTCACCACCAACCCGCAGCGTACCGATCACCACGGCATCGCCGTCGGTGCTGGCCACGCGCTGGATGCTCCACGCACCCGGGCTGACTTCGCGTGCCACCAGATCCGTGCCCTGCAACAGCCGCGCAAGCGCTGCGCGCACCGTGTAGCGGCCCTGCAATGCGGGCGCAGCGCGGCCTGCAACCAGTGCCGGGTCATAGCTCAGCGAAACACCGGCGGCCGTCGCGGTGTCGTTCAATGCCCGCGCCAACGGCGCGGCCGGGAGGTTGAAGCTCACATTGCCTTCGCTGGCTGCAGATGTGCCGCTCTGGGCGAAGGCCGGCTGCGGCACTGGCAGCGAAAGCGCGACCAGGCAGGCCAGGGCCAGCGAGGTGCGGACAACAGGGGGACGCGAAGACATGGCAGGGTCCGTGACAGAAGGGAATTGAAAGGGTTCACTTCCTTGCCCGGCCAACCGGCAAAAAGGGACATCCCGGTCTCAGGCGGGGTCGACCATCACCCACAGGCGGCTGCGGTAGCGCACGCGCAGCGGGAAACCCGCTTGCAGCAGCGCGAGCACGGTATCGGTGTCGTCCAGCTGGAACACGCCGGACACCAGCAGGCCGGCGATCTCCGGATCACAGCGCACGACGCCGGTCCGGTAACGCGCCAGCTCGGACAACAGTTCCCCCAGCGGCATGGCCTCGGCATGCAGCACGCCCTGCACCCAGGCCAGGCTGTTGCGCTGTAGCGCGGTGACCGCGCTGATGCCGGTCGCGTTGAAGACCGCCTGTTGGCCCGCGCTCACCAGCTGGGTGACATTGCCGCCATCACCGAGCTGGATCCGTACCGCGCCCTGCTCCACCGCCACGCGCGCATGGTCATCCCACATGCGCACGGCGAAGCGCGCGCCCAGAGCAGATAGATGCGCGTTGCGCAGCTGCAGCAGCAGGGGTCGTGCTGGAACGCGATCATCCGTCGCTTCCTGCAGCAGCACTTCACCGCGCAGCAGCTGCACTTGCCGCCGCTGCTCATTGAAGGTGAGCGCAATCCGCGTATCGGTGTTGAGCTGCAGTTCGCTGCCATCTGCCAAGCGCAGCGCGCGCCTCTCACCGATGCCGGTGCTGCCGTCGGCAACAAGGTGTTGCCAGGGCTCGCGCTGCCACGCCAGGCGCGCCAGTGGCGCACCGACCATCACTCCCATGATGGCCGCCAACGCGGCGCGGCGGCCCTGCCGCGTACGGCGAGCCTGCTGCAAGGGCGCACTGCCTACCGCACCCGGCACATCGTCGAGCAGACCGGTCAAGCGCTCCGCGCGTTGCCAGGCGCGCCTATGCAGGTCGTTGCTGGAAAGCCAGCGCTGCCAGGCCGCGCGCTCCCTGGCATCGAGTTCGCCTTCGCGGAAACGCAGCAGCCATTCCGCCGCTTCATGCAGCACCGGCGCGGGAATGGACACATCGATCCTGGCCAATGGCTCCTGCATGCGGATCAATCCATGGCCTCGAGGCAGGCCGCCATCGCCAGCACGATGTCGCGCTTGATGGTGCGCTCGGTCACGCCCAGGCGCGTGGCAATCACCGCATAGGTCTGCCCGTCCAGCTGCGACAGCAGGAAGGCCTCACGTGCGCGCGATGGCAATGCGTCCAGCATGCGGTCGATGCGCAGTAGCGCTTCCAGGGCTATCTGTCGCTGTTCCTCATCAGGTACCAGCGCCTCGGGCAGGCTGACCAGTACCTCCAGCCACGCACGCTCCAGCGCGCGGCGCTGCCACAGATTGATGACCAATCCGTTGGCGATGCGGGTCAGGTAGGCGCGCGGCTGCTCCAACGTCGGCAACTGTGGCTTCTGCAGCAGGCGCACGAAGGTGTCCTGCGCCAGATCCGCTGCCGCCTCGTCCGCAGACATGCGTCGGCGCAGCCACTGCAACAACCACCCATGGTGCGCGACGTACAGGCCCTGCAGGGAATCAGGCGCCGGTGCCGGCGAAGCGTTGACCATGGGCAAATATTGCGAATAGGAATCACTATCATCCGATAAGTTGGGATTGCACGCAAACCGCGCATGCCGCCGGCAGCTGCAACAGCGACCGCCGACCAGTGAAGCGACCCGGTTGCCCGGTTGCCCGGTTGCCCGGTTGCCCGGTTGCCCGGTTGCCCGGTTGCCCGGTTGCCCAGTTGCCCAGTTGCCTCGCTGCGTTACTGCCTTACTGCCCCCTAAGCTTCGGGAGCTTCGCAGCAATATTGGCGGAACCCTCGGGCAGGCTTCCCGTCATCTCGACGCCGGCTCCCTGCCCCAGCGCGCAACACCGGTGCGCGAACGATCTCCCCGGCGAGCACCACCTCCCACGGAATGCCCCGCACTTGGCCGCGGCAGCAGAGGGACTTTCGCTTTTCTTTAAACGATATATTATAACATTCCAATCTCACGGGAATGATCCATGCGTCAACACGTACTTGCGGCCGCCGTGCTGCTCGTTGTCCAGAGCGCCTACGCCGCAGACGACACCACCCTGCCCACCGTCAAGGTCCGGGCAGACAAGGCTTCAAGGATCGACAGCATCGCTGTCGTCGAGAACACCCAGGCGCAGAACCGCACCCTGGGTGGCATGCTGGAACGCGTGCCGGGCGTGCAGAACAGCGCCTTCGGCCCGAACGCCGGCGCGCCGGTCATCCGCAGCCTGACCGGCAACCGCGTGCAGGTGCTGGAGGATGGCCAGTCCATCCTCGGCATGAACGCGCTCAGCGGTGATATCGCCATTCCCTTCGATCCGTTGTTCGTGCGCAGCGTCAGCGTCAACAAGTCATCGGACAGCGTCCGTCACGGCGGCAACGCGATCGGCGGCAGCGTCGATGTCGACTCCGGCCTCATCTCCACCAAGATGGAAGACAAGGACCAGGAGATGGAGCTGGTGCTCCGGCAGGGCTTCAACGCCGCCGATGCGCAGGGCTTCCGGATGAACTTCAACAACCAGCGCAACTTCTCGACCAACCTGCAGATGTCGCACCAGCGCATCTCGCACTACGACATCCCCGGCAACAGCAAGGCCAGTGTCTGTGACAGCCAGCTGTTCCCGGCCGGCGGCGGGGTCAACAGCGGCCTGGCCGACAGCTGCCAGAAAGAAGCCCGCATCCAGCAGGTCTACAACAAGGCCTCGCAGCCCTACATCGACCAGTTCATGACCGAGAACCCCGACTGGGCGGACGGCAGCTTCTCGTTCTATACCAACCAGCCGTCATCTGTCTGGCAGGGCAAGACCTACGTGAACCCGGCAAACCCGGACTATGTGGCGGGCACGCCTTCGTATGTGCAGAACAAAATCAACCGCGACGTCACCCCGAATTACCGCGGCACGTTGGGCAACAGCTACTTCCGCAACACCCACCTTGCCGGCGGTACGACCTACTTCTTCGACCGCGGCTACGTCGGCATCAGCATCGACGCCAAGGACAGCGAATACGGGGTGCCGGGCTTCTCGATGGACAACCTGTCCTTCGGCGCCGACCACAGCCAGAGCCGCCCGGTCGGCGTCGTACTCAAACAGACCAAGTACGCCTTGCAGGCCAACGTGCAGGATCCGTTCCCGCTGTTTGAAAGCGCTGACCTGCGCATGTCGCAGATCAGCAATACCTCGGCCGAACAGCTGGGGACAAGCACAGCCAACGAGTACCAGTTCGATACCTACCAGGCCGAAGCACTGCTGGCACAGCGTCGCGCCGGCCCGCTCAGCGGTCTGTTCGGGTTGAGCCAGCGCACGCGCGATATCGTGGGCAGCGGCGCGCTGCGCTACCTGCCCGATGTGCAGAGCGTGACCAATGCGGTATTCCTGAAACAGAGCCTCGACTTCACCGCGGTCTCCTTCGATGCCGGGTTCCGCCACGAGCGCGTGGATCATGACATCCGCAGCAGTGCCTTCAAGACCTCACGCAACTCGGCCAACTCGAAGCTGGAGGACAGGTCGTTCACGCTCAACAGCTACAACCTGGGGGCGCGTGCCGAACTCGGAAGCCACCTCAGCGCCAAGGCCCGCTATGCGTCGTCGCAACGGGCGCCGGAGGTCAATGAACTGTATGCCAGCAACGCCCACTACTCGGTCATGACCCAGGAAGAGGGCAACCAGAATCTGAAGCCCGAGCGCGCCAGGAACGTTGAATTCGCCCTGCTGTTCAACAACCGCGGCTTCGACATCTCCGCGACGGCCTACGTCATGAAATACGAGAATTACCTCTATCAGGGGTATTCCGGCCTGCAGACCGCCAATCGCCTGCCGCTGAAGTACTGGAAGCAGACCGACACCACGGTGAAGGGCTTCGAGGTCGATGTCTCGCAGACGCTGGAACTCGGCCGCTGGGGCAGCTTGAACCTCTCCGCGTTCTCCGACCTGGTGAAGAACCGTGCGGACCATCCGGATTCGCTGCGTGCACACAACGACGGTGAGTACCTGCCCAACATGCCGACCAACCGCTACGGTGCAAACATCCGTTGGCAGAAAGGCGACTGGAAGGCCGGCATCTCCAGCACCTACTACGACAAGCAGAAGTACCTGGGGAAGAATGTCAGCGAGGAAGTCCCCCTGGATGGCTTCAACATGCTGGACATGCAGGTCAGCCGTCGCTTCCAGCCGCGTGGTGGCTACGTCAGCGCGATCGAGGTGTTCCTCAACGGCTCGAACCTGCTCGACGCAGAGGCACGTCCGCACAACTCACCGTTGAAGTACATCGCCCCCCTGCCGGGCCGTGCATTCCAGCTTGGAGTGCGCATCAACCTCTGAGGGCGCTGCCACTCCGGCAGCGCTGCAAGCGGCTGCAGATGGTCACCGTCGGAAACGCGCAGCGCCCTGTCGCCAGGCTTGGCGCTGCGCCGGCGTCGATGGAACCAGCGCATGCAAGGCTGCAGACTTCCGCCGCAGCGTCACGTCCCCGGCAATGCCTCAAGGAATCCAGGCGACAACGGTTCCACTACTCGTTCTAGAAGGGCTGAAAAGCAGAAACCCCGGATTTCTCCGGGGTTTCTGCTGTCCTGGGACTGGCCCGGACTTCAATCTGGCGCGCCCGGAGGGATTCGAACCCCCGACCAATGGCTTCGGAAGCCACTACTCTATCCGGCTGAGCTACGGGCGCATTGTGCTCCGGCCGGCTGAGCCGGGCGGACGCGCATTCTAACGGCAAAAGCGGCCACAGGTCTGCCCCCACCTTTGGATTGCTGTAGTTGGGCGGGAAAAACCTGCCCAGCTGGTAACCTTTGCGCATGAGCCGTCTCCCAACTACACCGTCCACCGCAGCTGAAACGTCGCGGTTCGGGCACTACTGGAAATTGATGCGCGCCGACCGCCCGATCGGCACCTTGCTGCTGCTGTGGCCCACCTGGTGGGCGCTGTGGCTGGCTGCCGACGGCCTGCCGCCGCTGTGGATACTGTTCGTGTTCAGCGCCGGCGTCTGGCTGACCCGCTCGGCCGGTTGCGTGATCAATGACTATGCCGACCGCTGGCTGGACCCGCACGTCAAACGCACCAAGGACCGACCGCTGGCCACTGGCGCGATCTCCGGCCGCGCGGCGCTGATGCTGTTCGCCGGCTTGATGCTGGTGGCGTTCGCGCTGGTCCTGACCCTGAACGCATTGACCATAGCGCTGAGCTTCATCGGCGTATTCCTGGCCGCCAGCTATCCCTACCTGAAGCGCTACACACATCTGCCGCAGGTGTACCTGGGCATGGCCTTCGGCTGGGGCATCCCGATGGCCTTCGCCGCCATCCAGGGCGAGGTCCCGCCGCTGGGCTGGGTGCTGTATGCCGCCAACATCCTCTGGTCCACCGCCTATGACACCTGGTACGCCATGGTCGACCGCGATGACGACCTGAAAGTGGGCTCGCATTCCACCGCCATCCTGTTCGGCGATCTGGACCTGGTGATCCAGGGCATCCTTTACGCCCTGTTCTTCGCTGCGATGGCGCTGGTCGGACAGCGCGCGGGCTTGGGCTGGGCGTATTGGGCCGGCATCGGCGTGGCGATGGCGCTGGTGGTGTATGAGTTCTGGCTATGCCGCGACCGCGAGCGAGAGCCTTGCTTCAAGGCCTTCCTGCACAACAACTGGGTCGGCGCGGTGTTGTTCGCCGGCATCGTCGCCAGCCAGTATCTGGATTGAAGAAACGGCCCGCAGTGCGGGCCGTTTAGCTTTCGGTAGAGCCGCGCCATGCTCGGCTGAAGCATTGCCGGGAAAGCCCTGCAGAGCATGGCTCGGCACTACGCTCAGCCCTCCTTTTCGCGTAGCGAAGGGGAGGATTGGGGAGGGGTTAGCGTTACATCGCGCCGATGGACTTGCCCAGCGAGCGCAGGCGGAACGCCGCGATTATCTGCAGCACGCCGTAGATCAAGGCCAGCACGCCTATCCACAGCGAGGTCACCGCCAGGCCGGCAATCGGGTTGAGTGCGAACATCACGCCCAATGCCACCGCCAGCAGGCCGCTGACAATCAGCATCCACTCGCCACTGATCTGCTTGCGCACGCGGATGGCGAACACGATGCGGTAGATGCCGCCAACCACCAGCCAGGCGGCCAGGAACAGCAGCAGCACACTCGCCGTTGCCAGCGGATTGATCACCGCCAGCACGCCAAAGGCAATGGAAGCCAGCGCATAGAACAACGCCCAGCCACGCGATACCGGCGCCGAGCCGCTGAAGGCCGAGACCAGCACCACCACGCCTTCAACAATGGCCATGATGCCAAGCCACCACGCCAGGACAGCCGCGGTGCGCACCGGCGCCATCACCGCCAGCACGCCGAATATCACCGCAAACAGGCCGAACAGCAGCAGCACCCACCAGTTGTGCGTCAATGTGCCAAACAGCGATCCAGCAGGAAAACCCGGGGAAGCACCCATGTCTGTCTCCTCATGTTGAACAGGTGTAAAGGCCTTTCAATCCCAGTCTAGGCCCATAGCCGTAGTCATGGCATGTAGAGATGACATCCGCTATTTCAAGCCAGTTGCAACGCAGGCGCGGCCTTGCAGGCACACCAGCGCTCACGGCACCCGCGCACAGACCCAGGCATCCACCCGCTGCACACCGGCGCGATGCAGTGTGAGCGCTGCCGCATGCAAGGTGGCACCGGTGGTCATCACGTCATCCAGCAGCACCACATGTGCCGGCAACTGCCCTATCGCAATGAAGGCACCACGCAGATTGCGTTTGCGCTCCACCGCATCCAGCTCCGATTGTGGCTGGGTGGAACGGCGCCGATGCAGGCCCCGGCACAGGGGTAGCTGCAGCGCGCGCGCCAGCGGCTTGGCCAGCTCCCAGGTCTGGTCATAGCCGCGCTGGCGCAGCCGCGACAGATGCAGCGGCACCGGCACGATCGCCTGCGGGCGCTCGGCAGCGCCCAATGCATCCAGCATCAGCGCTGACAGCAAGCGCCCGGCGCTGAGATCATGGTGAAACTTGAAGCGCAGCAGCAGGCCATCGATCGGCGCGTTGTAGGTAAATGCCGCTTGCACTGCCTGCAAGGGCGAGCGTGAGCGCTGGCAGGCACCGCACAGCCCATCAGCGTCGGTGGCAGGCAACGGCAGCGCGCAACGCCAGCAAGCGGCCTGTTGCCAAGGCAATCCGGCGCCGCAGGCCAGGCACAGGTCCCGCCCCGGCATACCGTCCTCCCCGCAGACCAGGCAGCGCGGCGGGAACAGCAAGGCCGATAGACGACCCCCGACCCTGTAAACCAGACTCTTCATTTGATGGTTGACAGCAATGTGTATGCTGACCAGACTGCGCCGCTTCCATCGCCCCATCTGTCAGGTAACACCGATGTCCACCGTCATCCGCCACGACTGGAAGCGCGAAGAGCTGCTGTCCCTGCTCGAACTGCCCTTCCCCGAGCTGCTGCACCGCGCCGCCAGCGTGCATCGCCAGCACTTCGACCCGGCGCAGGTACAGGTCTCCACCCTGCTCTCGGTCAAGACCGGCGGTTGCCCGGAAGACTGCGCCTACTGCCCGCAGGCCCAGCGCTATGACACCGGCGTGGACGCGCAGAAGCTGATGGACACCGACAGCGTGGTGGCCCGTGCCCGCGCCGCCAAGCAGGCCGGCGCCTCGCGCTTCTGCATGGGTGCGGCCTGGCGCTCGCCCAAGGACCGTGACATCCCCAAGGTCGCGGCGATGATCCGCGAGGTGAAGTCGCTGGGCCTGGAGACCTGCGCCACCCTGGGCATGCTCGAGGGCCACCAGGCGCAGGCGCTGAAGGACGCCGGGCTGGACTACTACAACCACAATCTGGACACCGCGCCGGATTACTACGATTCCATCATCCATACCCGCCAGTACCAGGACCGCCTGGACACGCTGGAGCACGTGCGCAACGCCGGCATGAAGACCTGCTGCGGCGGCATCGTCGGCATGGGCGAGACCCGCGAACACCGCGCCGGCCTGCTGCAGGCGCTGGCCAACCTGCCGGCGCACCCGGATTCGGTGCCGATCAACCGCCTGGTGCAGGTCGCCGGTACCCCGTTGCACGGCAGCGCCGAGCTGGACCCGTTCGAGTTCGTGCGCATGATCGCCGTGGCCCGCATCGTGATGCCGCGCTCGATGGTGCGGCTGTCGGCCGGCCGCGAGAGCATGAGCGACGAGCTGCAGGCGCTGTGCTTCCTGGCTGGCGCCAACTCCATCTTCTACGGCGAAAAACTGCTGACCACCGGCAACCCGGACACCGAGCGCGACCAGGCCCTGTTCGCCCGCCTCGGCATCAGCCCGATGCAGGTAAGCGTGGACGCCGACGACCACGACCACCCCGGCACGGTGCACCTGGATATCGCCCCGCTCTGCGCCCGCAGCGCCTGAGCCCGCCGGCGCCCCACACCGGGGCGCCGCTTGGGGCATTCTTACAGGCAACCGGGTACGCTAGCCGCCCGCTTGACCATGAACCTTGCCATGGCCCGTCCTGACATCCACGACCGCATCCACGCCCAGCGCAAGCTGCGGCTTGCCCAGGGCCGCATCCGCACCCGGCGCAGCATCAGCCGCCGTGACGGGGTGCGATTGGAGCTGGACGGCCGCTGGTTGACCGGCTTCTGCAGCAACGACTACCTCGGCCTGTCGCAACAGTTCGAGGTGATCGCCGCGCTGCAGGACGCCGCCGGCCGCGAAGGCGCCGGCAGCACCGCCTCGCACCTGGTCTGTGGCCACCACAGCGTGCACGAGCAGCTGGAACGCGAGATGGCCGACTGGCTCGGCTATCCGCGCGCCCTGCTGTTCGACAGCGGCTTCATGGCCAACCTCGCCGTGCAGCAGGCGCTGCTGAGCGAAGAAACCGATATCTGTGTGCAGGACCGGCTCAACCACGCCAGCCTGCTTGATGCCAGCCGCCTGGCCGGCTGCCGCCTGCGCCGCTATCCGCACCTGGACAGCGAAGGCGCCATGCGCCAGCTCAAGAACACCGCCGATGGCGCCGCCATGCTGGTCACCGACGGCGTCTTCAGCATGGATGGCGACATCGCCCCGCTGCGCTCGCTGTCGCTGGTGGCACGCATGCAGGAGGCGCTGTTCTATGTGGACGACGCCCACGGCATTGGTGTGATCGGCGAACACGGCCGCGGCTGCGTCGCCGACGCCGGCCTGGGCGTGAAGGAGGTTCCGCTGCAGCTGGCCACCCTGGGCAAGGCGCTGGGCAGCCACGGCGCGGTGGTTGTGGGCGAAGACGCGCTGATCCAGCACCTGGCCGAAACCGCACGTCCTTACATCTACACCACCGCCCTGCCGGCGGCGCAGGCGGCCGCCTCGCTGGCGGCGGTGAAACTGGCACGCCGCGACCATTGGCGCCGCGACAAGCTCACCGAACTGATCACCAGCTTCCGCGAGGGCGCGCGCCGCAACGGGCTGGAGCTGATGGCCTCGGAAACCCCGATCCAACCGCTGCTCTGCGGCGACGAAGCGACGGTGATGGCCTTGTCGGCGACGCTGGAGCAATCCGGCTTCCTGGTCAGCGCGATCCGTCCGCCGACCGTGCCCGAAGGCAAGGCGCGCCTGCGCGTGACCTTGTCCGCGCTGCATACCCTCGAGCAGGTCAAGGCGCTGGTAGACGCCATCGCCAAGGCCCGCGATGTGGTGCTGTACCAGAAGTCCCTGAACACTGTTGCCTGAGAACCGGTTGTAACGCCATGCATATCCACGTCACCGGCAGCGGCCCGGCATTGGTCCTGATCCACGGCTGGGCACTGCATGGCGGCATCTTCGCGCCGCTGGTGGAACGGCTGGCGCCGCACTTCGAGCTGCACGTGGTCGACCTGCCCGGGCATGGCCACAGCCGCGACGACGCCACGCCCTTGCGCTTGCCCTACCTGGTCAATGCCATCGCCAGCGCCACCCCGGCAGCGGCGTGGTGCGGCTGGTCGCTGGGCGGGCTGGTCGCCCTGCATGGCGCGGCCACGTTGCCGCAGGTGCGCGGGCTGGCAATGCTGGCAGCGACGCCACGCTTCGTCCGCGACGCCGATTGGCCAGATGCGGTGGAGCCGGCGGTGTTCGAACAGTTTGGCCGCGATCTGGAACAGGATTACCGCGGCACCCTCGAGCGCTTCCTCGCCCTGGACGTGATGGGCTCGCAGCACGCCCGCAGCGAACTGCGCACCCTGCGCGATGCGCTGGTCGAACGCGGCGAACCGGCCCCGCGCGCCCTGCACGAAGGCCTGGCCCTGCTGGAGCGCAGCGACCTGCGCGGCAGTCTGCCCAGCCTGCACAAACCCGGCCTGTGGATAGGCGGCCAGCGCGACCGGCTGGTGCCGTCCAAGGCCATGCACCAGGCCGCCGCATTGGCGCCCGCAGGCCTGCACAACGCCCACACCATCGACGGCGGCGGCCACGCCCCATTCCTTGGCCACGCCGATCACGTCGCCGGACTGCTGCAACAGTTTGTTGCTGGCTGCGCGTGAGCGGTTACGCGGCCATTCGCGCTGGCTGGCCGATGATGTCGTCGGCCGCTTGAGCACCGCAGCGCTCCCCACCCTGAATTACGAAACCGAATCACCGCCATGTCTTCTCTGTTCGACCCCAAACACGTCCGCCGCGCCTTCTCGCGCGCCGCCAGCAGCTACCGCGCCGCCGCCGTGCTGCAGCAGGAAGTGGCCAAGCGCCTGCTGGAATCGCTGGACTACCTGGAAGACCGGCAACCGCAGGTGGTGTTGGATGTGGGCAGCGGCCCGGCACATGCCACCGCGGCTATGAAGAAGCGCTGGCCCAAGGCGCAGGTGATCGCGCTGGACCTGGCCCTGCCGATGTTGGCGGAGGCCAAGAAACAGGCCGGCTGGTGGCGCCCGTTCTCGCGCGTCTGCGCCGATGCCCGCGCCCTGCCGCTGGCCGACAACAGCGTCGACGTGATCTACAGCAACCTGTGCCTGCAGTGGGTGGAGGACCTGCCGGCGGTATTTGCCGGCTTCCGCCGCGTGCTCAAGCCCAATGGCCTGCTGGTCTGTTCAACGTTTGCCCACGACACACTGGTGGAACTGCGCCAGGCCTTCGCCCAGGCCGATGACACTTCGCATGTAAGCCACTTCGTGCAGATCGCCCAGTTCGGTGATGCCTTGATGATGGCTGGCTTCCGCGATCCGGTACTGGACCGCGACATGTTCACCCTGACCTACGACGACCTGCCGACGCTGATGCGCGAGCTCAAGGCCATCGGCGCCACCAACGCCATGCACAGCCGCCGCCACACGCTGACCGGGCGCAGCCGTTTTGCGGCAGCACGCGATGCTTACGAGCCTATGCGTCGCGCTGACGGCAAGCTGCCGAGCAGCTGGGAAGTGGTGTATGCGCATGCCTGGGCACCGGCACCAGGCGCGCCGATCCGTGAGCAGGGGCAGGATGTGGCGAGCGTGCCGCTGTCTTCGATTCCTATTCGGCGGAAGACGCAGGAATAAGGATTCGGGATTCGAAGCAATCTGCTTTGGCTTTGGCTTTGGCTTTAGCAGTTGCAGTTGCAGTTGCAGTTGATCTTCTCCTCTCCCCTTGCGGGAGAGGATGCCGAAGGCAGGAGAGGGTGCGGCGCAAGCCGCCAAGCCCATGCAGTTTCAGAGTGCATGCTGGCCGATCTGCCAGCATTGCCAGCTTCGCGGCTTACGCCGCTCCTACAAATGCAGTTTCTTCACCGCTCAAGCCCCTTTTACAAACAGGTCGCGGTGGAAGAAATACACTTCCTGCAGCAGAAAACGCCAGCTGGTGTGGAAGCTGCGGAAGCGCGTGCTCGGCGTGGACGATGCCAGCGCATCAATCCCCAACTCCTTCGATAGACGCAGCGCGCGCGCCATGTGCAGCGGGTCGCTGACCACGATCACCTTGTGCATGTCGTGCTTGGCCATCACCTGTTTGGCTTCGACCAGGTTCTGTCGGGTGGTGCGCGAGCGCGTTTCGATCAGGATGTCCTTGCCCGGGATTTTCTGCTTCAGCGCATAGCGCCGCGCCACCTGTGATTCGGAAAAGCGCGCGCCCGTGCCACCAAAGCCACCGGTGAAGATCAACTTCGGGGCATAGCCCTGCCGGTACAGATCAAGCCCGTGGCGGATGCGTTCTTCAAACACCGGCGAAGGCTTGGCGTCATACGCCGCAGCGCCGAGCACGATGATGGCGTCGGCAGGCGCGGCCTGGTCACGGTCACCTACCCAGATGATCCACGCCGCCACGCCCAGCAGCCACAACAGCAGCAACACACACAAGCGCCACATCCATCCCATCAACCCCGTGCGCCGAACAGCTGCCTTCATGCCTGCACCCAAGGCAAGGCATCCAGATCCACATTGCCACCGGACAACACCAGCCCCACCGTGCGCCCGGCAAAGCGCTGCGGCTGGGCCAGCACCGCCGCCAGGGTGATCGCCGAGGACGGCTCGACGGTCTGCTTCATCACCTGCCAGATCAAGCGCATCGCAGCCACGGTATCGGCATCGTCCACGCTGATCACCTGTGCCGCGCCGTGCAGCAACGCGAAATTGGGCGCACCCAGCGCACCGCGCAGGCCGTCGCATAGCGTATCCGGCACGAAATCGATCAAACGTTCGCCTGCAGCCAGTGAGCGCGCGGTGTCGGCAGCACCAGCCGGCTCGGCCAGCACCAGCTCGCAGTTGGGCAGCAGTTGCTGCATCGCCAGCAGGGTGCCTGCGGCCAATCCACCGCCGCCTACCGGTACGACCAGTACATCCAGTGGCGTTCCGGCCTGGCGAATCAGTTCGAGCACGGCAGTGCCCTGCCCGGCGATGACCCGCGGGTCGGTATACGGGTGAACCAGCGTCGCCCCGGTTTCGCGCTGCACGCGCAGGCACTCGGCTTCGCGCGCGGACTGGGTGGGTGCACAGCGCCAGAGGGTGGCCTGGTTGCGCTCGATATTGGCCAACTTGGCCGCCACCGCACCTTCGGGCACCACCACATGGCAGGGAACTCCGCGCGAGCGTGCCGCCAGCGCCAGTGCGGCGCCGTGGTTGCCCGAGGAATGTGTCACCACCCCGTGGCTGGCGTGCTCCACATCCAGCGACCACACCGCGTTGCAGGCCCCGCGGAACTTGAACGCGCCGCTGCGCTGCAGGTGTTCAGCCTTGAAGTGCAGGCTGGCACCGGCCAGTGCATCCAGCGCGCGTGAACGCAGTACCGGGGTGACCGTCGCGTGGGCGGCAATCCGCGCCGCTGCTGCCAGAACCTCGGCAAATCCGGGTAAAGGGAGTTCATTCATGGTGAAAGGTTAGCCCAGGCCCCAGCCCTACGACCATCTCATCTGCGCACACGTTGTATGTTCAGCCATGTAGATGCGAATTAAGGGCCGATTCAATGCTGTGGCCCGAAGCTGGATGCCATACCCACGAGGGGGGGATTTTTATGATCAAGCGCCTGATTATTTCCACCGGCCTGCTGTTGGGCCTGTCTGGCTGTGCCACGTACGACTACGTCGGCGGCGGTTCGGGCGGCTATTACCACGGCTCCCCCTCGGTGCAGTACAGCTATCCCTATGGCTACCCGGATCGTGGCTACGGCTACGGCGGTTATGGCTATGGCAGTGGCTATTACGGCTACGGCAACTATGGCTATCCGGTCTACCGGCCCAATTACAACCGCCCGCGCCCGCCGTATCACGGCAACGGGCAGCGTCCACCGGGCAATGGCAATGGCAATCGGCCGCATCCGGGTGGTGACGGTGATCACAACCATGGTGGCAATCGTCCGCGTCCGCCGGGCAATGGCAATGGTGGCAACGATGGTCGCCCTACCCGTCCGCCGCCGGTCAATGGTGGTGGCAACAAGTCGCCGTGGCGCGACCTGGACAATCTGAGCCGCCCGCCGCGTGCCAACAACCAGCCGATGCAACGACCCCAGCCCATGCAGCAGGCAATGCAGCGACCACAGGCGGCGGCTCGTCCGGCTATTCAGGCACGGCCGATGCCGGCACGACAGCCGTCACAAACCCGTGAAGCGCGCGGAGTCAGGAACCAGGAACCATAAAAAGGTTGCAATTGCCGCAAATGCAGGCATTCTTGGTCCCACGGGTGACCGCTTGCGTCGCATAGTGACCTAAACCGGTCTCGCCCAGACAGTTCAATGTCGATGTCCGTCAGGAAATCTGGATCCCCCCTGTTCCGGCCCTGTCGGACATCGGCGCCTACAAAGACAAAGCCCCGGCCTAGGCCGGGGCTTTGTCTTTTAACGCTTTCCCGCCAAGGCGGGCCTTGCTGGATTGCAAGGCCGGTAGTCCCCCGACTACCGGCCCCCTGCTACCCCAACGTACGCTTCGGTCGGCCCCTGTTCCAATTCCGACCTTGTTGCGCCTATGTCGCATGCCACGTTGGGTGCAATGTATTAACTGCAGGTTGCGTGCCAACTTTAGGGTTGATGCGTACCTGATTGCGCTTGGCAGTAAAATCACCACACACGCCGTCGTACCGTGGGAATCCCCCGCCGACGGACTTCACACTTTCTTGACCGATCTCACGCCCATGAGCGACTCCTTCTACCGTTACGGCGTCATCGTCATTGGCGGCGGCCACGCTGGCACCGAAGCAGCTCTGGCTGCAGCGCGCGGCGGCGCCCGCACCCTGCTGCTGACCCACAACGTCGAAACCGTTGGCGCGATGAGCTGCAACCCGGCCATCGGCGGCATCGGCAAGGGCCACCTGGTCAAGGAGATCGACGCGCTCGGCGGGGCGATGGCACATGCCGCCGATCGCGCCGGCATCCAGTGGCGCACGCTCAATGCCTCCAAGGGCCCGGCCGTACGCGCCACCCGTTGCCAGGCCGATCGCAACCTGTACCGGATGGCGATCCGCGGCATCGTCGAGTCGCAGCCGAATCTGACCGTGTTCCAGGCAGCCGTCGATGATCTGGTGATTGAAGGCGACGCCGTGCGTGGCGCCATCACCCAGACAGGACTGACCTTCCACGCCGCTGCAGTCGTGCTCACCGCCGGCACCTTCCTCGCCGGCAAGATCCATATCGGCGAAACCCAGTACACCGCCGGTCGCATGGGCGACCCGCCGGCGACCACGCTGGCCGCGCGCTTGCGCGAGCGCCCGTTCGTCATTGATCGCTTGAAAACCGGCACTCCGCCGCGCATCGACGGCCGCTCGCTGGATTACAGCGTGATGGACGAGCAGCCCGGCGACGATCCGCTGCCGGTGATGTCCTATCTGGGCGACGTCAGCGAGCATCCGCAACAGGTGAGCTGCTGGATCACCCATACCAGCGAGCGAACCCACGACATCATCCGTGGCGCACTGCACCGCTCGCCGCTGTACAGCGGCCAGATCGAAGGCATCGGCCCGCGTTACTGCCCGTCGATCGAAGACAAGGTGGTGCGTTTCGCCGAGAAGAACAGCCACCAGATCTTCGTCGAGCCGGAAGGCCTGGACGTGGTGGAGATCTATCCCAACGGCATTTCCACCTCGCTGCCGTTCGACGTGCAGCTGGAACTGGTGCGCAGCATCCGTGGCTTCGAGCAGGCGCATATCACTCGCCCCGGCTACGCGATCGAGTACGACTTCTTCGATCCGCGCGGCCTGAAGAACACGCTGGAAACCCGCCAGGTCAACGGCCTGTTCTTCGCCGGCCAGATCAACGGCACCACCGGCTATGAAGAAGCCGGTGCGCAGGGCTTGTTGGCAGGCATCAACGCCGCCTTGTTCGTGCAGGGCAAGGACGGCTGGTGCCCGCGTCGCGACGAAGCCTATATCGGTGTACTGGTCGACGACCTGATCACCCACGGCACCAGCGAGCCCTACCGCATGTTCACCAGCCGCGCCGAATACCGGCTGCAGCTGCGCGAAGACAATGCCGACACCCGCCTGACTCCGACCGGTCGTAAGCTGGGCCTGGTCGACGACCGCCGCTGGTCCGCATTCGAAACCAAGCAGGCCGCCGTTGCCAGCGAGAGCGCGCGCCTGCGTGGCATCTGGGCAACGCCGGGCAATGCGCTGGGCCGCGAAGTTGCCGAAGCAACCGGCGTGGCAGTCAGCCGCGAAACCAATGTGCTGGACCTGATCAAGCGCCCGGAACTGGACTACGCCAAGCTGATGCAGGTGCCCTCACTCGGACCGGGCGTCGATGATGCACGTGTGGCCGAGCAGGTGGAAATCAGCGTCAAGTACGCCGGCTACCTGGACCGTCAGCGCGATGAGATCGAACGCCAGCAGCGGCATGAAAACACCGCGATTGTCGAAGGCTTCGACTTCGGCTCGGTGCGTGGCTTGTCGGCGGAGGCACTGCAGAAACTGGAGCGTGTACGTCCGCAGACCATTGGCCAGGCGCAACGTATTCCCGGCATGACGCCGGCAGCGATTTCCCTGCTGCTGGTGCATCTGGAGCGGGCGCGACGCGGCAAGGTGGCTTGAGTTTCTGATTTGGGTTGGTGGTGATGGAGCCTAAAAGCTTCCCCCTCCCCAACCCTCCCCTTGGCTGCGCCAAAGGGAGGGGGCAGAAGCGGCGCCCCGCCATCTGAAAGAACACGCGAAACAGCCCCCTCCCTTGCGCCGAAGGCGGAGGGGAGGGCTGGGGAGGTGTGCCTTTCGCGCGCGCCCTGACTAGACTGCGGCTCCCGCTACAGGAGCCGCAGAATATGGACATTCATCCGATCGACCCGGGAAAACGCCAAGCCGTACTCGCCGCGCTGGAGCAGATCGAACGCCAGCACGACGTACGCGTGTTGATGGCCTGCGAATCTGGCAGCCGCGGCTGGGGATTTTCGTCGCCGGACAGCGACTACGATGCCCGCTTCATCTACGTCCATCGCCAGCCCTGGTACCTGAGCGTCAATGAACGGACCGGACCGGGCGAAGCACAACGCGATGTGATCGAGCTGCCCATCGATGACGAGCTGGATATCAGCGGTTGGGACCTGCGCAAAGCATTGCGCCTTGTCTCCAAGTCCAACCCAACCCTATCCGAATGGCTGCGCTCGCCAATCCACTATCGCGGTGACGCTCAGGCCATCTCAGAACTGCAAGCCGCGGTACAGCAGTTTCACTCACCCCTGGGCGGCTGGTGGCATTACTTCAACATGGCCAGCGCCAATCATCGCGGCTATCTGAAAGGTGAGCGGGTGCGCACCAAGAAATACCTTTACGTGTTGCGGCCGTTGCTCGCCTGCCAATGGATAGAGAACGAACCCACACCGCCGCCCATGGCTTTTGAGGACCTGCTCGATCGCCTGCTCCCCGAGGGCAATGTACGCAACGCCATCGATCAACTGCTGGCGACAAAGCGGCGCAGCGCGGAGGTAGCCGATGGCCCTCGGATAGCCCTCATCAGCGACTACATTGATGCCGAGCTTGCGCGGCGTAGCAATGCACCGCCCCTGTTGACTGCCGGCCAAGGTGACGCCAACGCGCTTGACGGACTTTTCAGACAAATGCTCATTGCCCACGCACCGCGCTGAGATCGCTCATAGGCAACTGCGACTATGATGTTGCTTGCCAAATTCGTTCCCCAAGGCGATCACCATGCCCGCACTCCGCCCCTTCCTGGATAAAACCCCCACCATCGGCGAGCGCGTCTATATCGACGAAGCCTGCACCATCATTGGTGATGTGCAGATTGGCGATGATGCGTCGGTTTGGCCGGGCACGGTGATCCGCGGCGATGTGAATTACGTCCGCATCGGTGCACGCACCAATGTGCAGGACGGCACCATCATCCATGTCAGCCACGACAGTCCTTACAACAAGGGTGGCTACCCGACCCTGATCGGTGAAGGCGTTACCGTTGGCCATGGCTGCATCATCCACGCCTGCACCATCGGTGATTACTGCCTGATCGGCATGGGCGCGTGCATCCTCGATGGTGCGGTGATCGAGGCCAATGCCTTCATCGCTGCTGGCGCGGTGGTTGGGCCGGGCAAGGTGGTGCGCAGCGGCGAGTTGTGGGCTGGCAACCCGGCACGGCTGATGCGCCAGCTCAGCGAGAAGGATATCGTGGGCCTGCGCTATTCGGCCGATCACTACGTCAAGGTCAAGGACCAGTACCGCGGCATGCAGGGCTGACCAGCAGGCATTGTCGGTACCCGCCTCGCGGGTGCACACTGCCGGCCTTGGCATGGGGACGCCTTCGAGGGTTTGACATGAAGTCGATGCGAATCGTGGCACAGCGCCTGTTGGCGGCTGTGACACTGCTGTGTGTGGTTTGCTTTGCCGCCTCCGCCCAGGACGCTGCCCAGGAAGAACAGGGCATGAGCGCAGAGCAGTTCGAGCAATCGCTGCATTTCCGCAGCGGGCAGATCGAGGTTCCCGAGGCACGGGCCCACTTCAATTTGAATGACGAGTTCCGCTATCTGGACAAGGTCGACGCGCGCCGGGTGCTGGAGGACATGTGGGGCAACCCGCCCGATGACAGCGTGCTGGGCATGATCGTGCCGCGCAGCCCCGGGCTTAGCGAGCGGGAGAGTTGGGCGGTGGTGGTTACCTGGTCCGACGATGGCTACGTGTCCGACGAAGATGCCAGCAAGATCGACTACGCCGACCTGCTCAAGACCATGCAGGCCGAGACCCGCGACAGCAACCCGGAGCGAGTGAAGGCAGGCTACGGCTCGCTCGACCTGGTGGGCTGGGCGGTGCCGCCCCGCTATGAGGCAGGCAGCAAGAAGCTCTACTGGGCACGCGAGCTGGCCTTCAATGACCAACCCGATCACACCCTCAACTACGACATCCGCGTGCTCGGCCGACATGGCTACCTGAGCTTGAATGCCGTTTCAGGAATGTCGGAGCTGGCGCTGGTACGCGAAGGCATGGACAAGCTGCTGCCGATGGCCGAGTTCGACCAGGGCGCACGTTATGCGGATCACAACCCCAGCACCGACAAGGTCGCCGCCTATGGCGTGGCTACCTTGATCGGCGGTGGGTTGGCGGCCAAAGCCGGGCTGTTTGCCAAGCTCGGCCTGTTGTTGGCCAAGTTCTGGAAGCTGCTGTTGATCGGCGTGCTGTTCTTCGGTGCCGCCATCAAGAAGCTGTTCGTGCGTGGCGACGACAACCGCACCGTGCGCTGAAACCCGCCCCACGCGGCCCGCCACTGCCAACGGCGGGCTGGGTTTTCGTGCTGCCGCCAGCTAAAGTCAGCATTCTGATAGGGACGTAGCAGAGACACGAATGCCACAGGCATCCGTCCGGGCTGGACTCCGGGCTTCCATCCGCCGCATGCAGGACCAGCACTTGATGCTGGAGCTACTGCAATGAACACAGCGCGGCCGATGCTGGACACCTATCGCGAGGTCATCACGCCGGAAGGCGTGCCCCTGCAACTGCCCGCTGCCGGTCCGGTGCCGCGTGCTCTGGCCTGGCTGATCGACCTGTGCGTACGCTTTGGCGTGCTGATGGTGATGAGCCCGTTGCTGGTCGCACTGGGTGAGCTCGGCCAAGGCATCTACCTGGGCTTGATGTTCCTGATGTTCTGGGCTTACCCGATCGTGCTGGAGGTGTGGTTCGGCCGCACTTTGGGCAAGAGGGCATTGGGCCTGCGCGTGGTCGCCCGCGACGGCGCACCCTTGGGCTGGATGGCGGCGATCGTGCGCAACCTGCTACGCACCGTCGACGCGCTGCCGTTTGGTTACGCACTGGGCCTGGTCACCTGCCTGTTTGATCCGCATGGCCGTCGCCTCGGCGATCTGGTTGCCGGCTCGCTGGTAATCCATACCGTGCCACGTCCCGCCACGCCGCCAGCACGCATCGATACCGCACTGGCACCACCGCTGCCCTTGCAGCCCAGCGAACAGGCTGCCTTGATCGCCTTCGCCGACCGCGCGCCGGCACTTTCACCAGGCCGTCAGCGTGAACTGGCCGACATCGCCAGTGGGCTGAGCCAGGAGCGCGGCCAGGCCGGCGTAGTGCGCTTGTATGCAATGGCCAACTGGTTGCTGGGGCGGCGATGAGACAGGAACAGTTCGTCACCCGCTATCAGCACGAATGGCAGCAGTTCGAGGACTGGCTGCAACGCCGTGGCGAGGGCTCGCGGAAACAGCGGAGCAGCATCGACCCTGACGTGCTGGGCGATGAAACCATCCCGCAGCGCTACCGTCGCCTCTGCCAGCAGCTGGCCTTGGCGCGTCGCCGTGGTTATAGCCCGCAGCTGGTGGAACAACTGCAGCAGCTGATGCAGCGCGGCCACAACCTGCTGTACCGCACACCGGCACCGCGCTGGCAGCGTGCGCTTGAATTCCTGTTCGCCGATTTCCCAAGCACCGTGCGCAGCCAGGCCGGGGCGATGTGGGTGGCCTGCGCGCTGTTCGTGATTCCGCTGGTCGGCATCTTCGTGCTGTTGCAGTACAAGCCTGAGCTGATCCACATGCTGCTGGACCCGCGCCAGGTCGCGCAGATGGAAAAGATGTACGACCCCGCCGCCGACAATCTGGGCCGCGACAGCGGCACCGACTGGGCGATGTTTGGCCACTACATCATGAACAACATCAGCATTGGCCTGCGCACCTTTGCCAGCGGGTTGTTGGCCGGTATCGGCACCATCCTGGTATTGCTGTTCAATGGCATCACCATTGGCGCGGTGGCCGGGCATCTGCAACAGATAGGCTCAGGTGATCCGTTCTGGCGCTTTGTGGTCGGCCACGCGCCGTTCGAGCTGACCGCCATTGTGATTGCCGGCGGTGCGGGCCTGCAGCTGGGCTTGCGCCTGCTGGCACCGGGCCGCATCCGCCGCATCGATGCACTCATTGAGGGCGGCGTGATTGGTGCACGGCTGTGCCTGGGCGTGGCCTTCATGCTGCTGGTGGCGGCCTTCATCGAAGCGTTCTGGTCCTCGACCGCGTGGGTGCCGATGTGGGGCAAGCTCAGCGTGTCTGCCGTGCTGTGGACGGTAGTGCTGCTGTGGCTGTGGCGCGGCGGGCGTGGAGGTGATCATGCGGATTGATCAGCTCGATGTCGCACTGCGGGCGCGTTCGCAATGGGAAGCGATGGAGCTTGGCACCGCCCTGGTCCGCCGTCATGCCGCGGCAATCTGGAAGCCGTGGGTGCTGCTGACGCTGCCGGTATTCGCGCTGCTCAACCTGCTGGGCTGGTGGCTGGACAACTTCTGGTTGTCCAGCTTGATCCTGTGGTGGCTCAAGCCCGCGTTCGAGCGCATTCCGCTATACGTGATTTCGCGCGGCGCGTTTGGTGCCGAGCCCACTACCCGCCAAACCCTGCGCGCGCAGTGGAACTGGGGCTGGCGCGGCCTCGGTGCCTACCTCGGCTGGCGTCGACTCAGCCCTGCCCGCTCGCTGCTGATGCCGGTCGATCTGCTGGAAGGTGGCGACGCCAGCCAGCGGCGCGGACGCCGGCATGCACTTGGCGGTGCTGCCTACGGCCACGCCACTCTCCTCACCTGGGTGTGCTGGCACTTCGAGGCCATGCTGCAGCTTGCCGGCGTCGCCCTGGTCTTCATGTTCGTGCCGGTGGAACTGCTGTCCGAATCGCTACGCGCCACCTGGGAACTGATTGGCGAGGACACCCCGGCTTGGGCATGGATAGGCTTCAACCTGTTGGCGTGGCTTGCGATGACCTTGATCAGCCCGTTCTACAGCGGTGCCGGCTTTGGCCTCTACCTCAACCGTCGTACCCAGCTGGAAGCCTGGGATGTGGAAATCGCCTTCCGTCGCCTTCGGGAGCGACTGGCTGGGCTGGCACCGATGCTGGTGTTGCTGTTGGCGGTGTTCGCGTTGCCGTCGCTGCAGGCGCGGGCACAGGACAACGCTGATACCCATGGCGCCAGCAGCCACAGCAATCACAAAGACGTTGCAGAAGCAGGAACAGACTCAGCTGCCGCTACTGCGACCACGCCCCAGCAGCTGTTTGACGCTGCTCCGGCCGACACCGCCGGCTTCCGTCAGGCCGCTGCACGCGCTTACGAAGACCCACAACTCGGCGCCAAGCGCAGCGTCACCCGCTGGGTAAAGAAGGCATCGGACAAGAAGCCAGATACCGACGACAGCAACAATCCCGATGCCGGCCCAATCTTCGCCGCCATCGCCAAGTTCGCCGCGCTGATCGGCGAGAGCATCCTGTGGATTCTGCTTGGCGTATTGCTGGTGGCGCTCGCGCTGACCGCACGCTGGTGGCTGCCATGGTTCCGTGGCGATGGCCGTCGCCGTCGCGACGAGCAGGCACCCGCGCTGCAGGAAGCCCTGCAATTGCCGGAAGTGCTGCCGCCGGACATCCTCGGTAGCGCGCGGCGGCTGTGGCGCGAAGGCAAGCCACGGCACGCGCTGGCGCTGCTATACCGTGCTTCGGTGGAAGTGCTGGTCGAACGCGGCAACGTCGTGCTGCCGCCCGGTGCCACCGAAGCGCAGTGCCTGCGTGCCTCGCGCAAGATGCCACAGGAGGCCGATCGCAGCCTGTTCGCACGCATGGTGCGCACCTGGCAGTACGCCGCTTATGCCGGCCGCCTGCCCAGCGATGAAGAGTTCGACGCGTTGACCAAGGAACTGCACCTGCAGTACGGGTGGCCAGCATGAACACCGCCCTGCGCAATTCGCTGATCATCGTACTGCTGTTGCTGACCGGCCTGATCGCGTTCTGGTTCGTGCGCAACTTCGAGAAAACCAGCGAAGAGATCACCCTGCCCGCTTATGGCGAGCCCACCTACAACGCGCTGTATGCGCTGCGCGAAACCCTGATCCGCGACGGCAGCAAGGCCGAAACCCGGCGCAAGCTCGACCTGCCCGCCATGCAGCTGCAGCCCGGCGATACCGTGCTGATGCTCGACGACCCGCGCCTGCTCACCCCGGCACAGGTGGAGAGCCTGCTGGACTGGGTGCAGTTCGGCGGCCATCTGCTGCTGCGCGCGCCTGACGCTGACGAAGACCTGGACGGCGACGAACAGGGCTTGTTGGAACGCCTGGGCGTAGTCACCAGCGAAGTACCGGCGCGCTGCCAGGTCTGGCAGGTGCCCGGCCAGGAATCGCACAACGAATTCTGCAGCGGCAACCGCTTCACCCTCGCCGAGAAGGCCCGCGCCGAGCGTCGCTGGGCCGATGCGGGTGACGATGACACGCTGGCCTATGCGCGTCTGCGTTACGGCCTTGGCCGGGTCGATGTGCTGGGCGACATGGACTTCCTGCTCAACGGCGGCGGCGAACGCGATACCGGCCTGCGCGACATCCCTCACCGCGACCTGGCCCGCCTGGTGCTGGCACCCAACTACGGCAAGGGCACCACCCACCTGATCTACGCGATGGAACTGCCATCGCTATGGAAGACGCTGTTCCAACGCGGCTGGCCGGTGTGGGTGCCGTTGTTGCTCGCGCTGCTGGCGTGGCTGTGGATGCGCTGCCAGCGCTTCGGCGCGCTGCTGCCCTCGCCGCGCGAAGACCGCCGCTCGCTGCTGGAACACGTGCGCGCCAGCGGCGAGCACCTGCACCGCTACCGCAAGTCACCGCTGTTGTACGACGCGGTACGCCAGGCCTTCCTCGCCCGCCTGCGCCGCCGCGCGCCGGTAGCTGCCGCGCTGACCGGTGATGCCCAGGCACAAGCCATCGCCGATCACCTGCAGTGGCCGATCAGCCGCGTACAGACCGCATTGCAGATTCCCCCCTCGCAGGACGATATCGCCCTGCGAGACCGTATCCGCTTGCTCATCCAGATGAGAAACCAGCTATGACCGACGAGCTCACTCCGCCTGCCCTCCCCGGCGATGCACCCGCACCGACGCCTGCTCCCGCGCCGGTCAACACGGACCTGATTGAACGCGTCGAGCGCATCCGCGAAGCGGTAGGCCATGCCTTCATTGGCCAGAGCGATGTGCTCGACCAGATCCTGATCGCCCTGCTGGCCGGCGGCCATGTGCTGATCGAAGGCGTTCCCGGACTCGGCAAGACGTTGCTGGTGCGCGCCCTGGCACAGGCGCTGGAGCTGGACTACGCACGCGTGCAGTTCACCCCGGACCTGATGCCCAGCGACGTCAGCGGCCACGCCGTGTACGACCCCAAGACCGAGAGCTTCAAGATCCGTCGCGGCCCGGTGTTCACCAACCTGCTGCTGGCCGACGAAATCAACCGCGCCCCGGCCAAGACCCAGTCCGCCCTGCTGGAAGTGATGCAGGAAGGCCAGGTCACCATCGAAGGCAAGGCCTTCGCACTGACTCCACCCTTCCTCACCATGGCCACGCAGAACCCGGTCGAGCAGGAAGGCACCTACCCGCTGCCGGAAGCACAGCTGGACCGCTTCCTGCTGAAGGTGCTGATCGACTACCCGCAGCTGGAAGACGAGAAGCAGATGGTGCAGGCCATCACCACCGGCCGCACCGCCAGCGACTTCAACCTCACCCAGGTACCGCGCGTACTCAGCGGCGCCGATGTGGTGGAGCTGCAGAAAGCAGTGGCCGCGATCACCGTAGACCCACAGGTGATCGATTACGCCGTGCGCATCGTCGCAGCAACCCGCAAGTGGCCGGGTATTGCGCTCGGCGCAGG
Organism: Stenotrophomonas sp. STEN022; assembly: GCF_056760155.1. Classification (NCBI taxonomy): domain Bacteria; kingdom Pseudomonadati; phylum Pseudomonadota; class Gammaproteobacteria; order Lysobacterales; family Lysobacteraceae; genus Stenotrophomonas; species Stenotrophomonas sp. STEN022. The sequence continues at coordinate 7,439 of NZ_JBRREG010000010.1, read as the reverse complement.
CCCGCGCGGCAGCATCGCGCTGGTGCGCGCCGCCCGCGCACAGGCGGTGCTGTCCGGCCGCGACTTCGTCACCCCGGACGACGTACGCGAGATCGCCAAGCCGGCACTGCGTCACCGCATCGCGCTGGCCCCGGAACTGCAGATCGAAGGCCAATCCGCCGACGACGCCCTGACCGCCCTGCTCGCCAAGGTGGAGGCGCCGCGCAAGTGAGCAAAGCGGCAAGAAGCGCAAGCATGCCAAACGGGGCCCTTGCCTCAGCCCCCTCCCTTGCGCGCGCAGCGTGCAGGGGAGGGTTGGGGAGGGGTGCCGCTCCTGCCCCCTCCCTTGCGCGCGCAGCGCGGAGGGGAGGGCTGGGGAGGGGTGCTTTCGCACTTGCCGTAGCTCTTTCCCCCTCAGCACCAACACACAAAACAATCAGGGCCACGCAGTGAGACCCGCCCCCCTATTGATCACCCTGCTGGTGCTATGGGGCCTGCTCGGCCTGCCAGTCGCCCTGCACTACCTGCCACTGCAGGCATGGACCATCAGCGCAGCGGCAATCGTAGCACTCGCCTTGCTCGATCTCCTGCTGCTCTGGCGCAAACCCAGCCCGCGGGTACGTCGCGAACTGCCCGACTCCCTCGCCCTGGGTGTCGAGCGCGAAACCTGGCTGCAACTGGATTCCTACGGCAAGCAACGCGTCGACGTATTCGACCTGCTGCCCGATGGCTGGAACAGCGACGGCCTGCCGCGCCGGTTGAAGCTGGGCAAAGCCAGCGAAACCCGTTTCAGCTACCGCTTCACCCCGGCCAACCGCGGCACCTTCGTGTTTGATGGTGTGCACCTGCGCCTGCATTCACCACTGCGCCTGTGGCGGCAGCAACGCACGGTCGGCACCCCGCAAACCGTCCGCGTCTATCCCAACTTCGCTCCCCTCACCCGCTTCGCCCTACTAAGCGCGGAGATGGCCTCACGGCTGGTAGGCGCGCACCTGAAGCGCCGCCGTGGTGAAGGCACGGATTTCCACCAGATGCGCGAGTACCGCGTCGGCGACAGCCTGCGCCAGATTGACTGGAAGGCCACGTCACGTGCACGCAAACTGATCTCGCGTGAATACCAGGACGAAAAGAACCAGCAGCTGGTGATGCTGATCGACACCGGCCGGCGGATGATGGCCGACGAGGGCGGGTTGTCGCATTTCGACCACGTGCTCAACGCCTCATTGGTGGTGTCGTACCTTGCATTGCGCCAGGGCGATGGCGTCGGCTTGTTCGCCAGCGGTGGCGACAGTCGCTGGGTAGCGCCCAAGCGCGGCATGGGCGTGATCGATAGCCTGCTGCGTGCCAGCTACGACCTCCAGCCCAAGCCGGTGGCAACCGACTATCTCGCCGCAGCCACCGAATTGTCGCTGCGGCAATCACGGCGCAGCCTGGTGATGCTGGTCACCAACGTACGCGATGAAGATATCGAAGACCTGTTGGCCGCCGTGCGCCTGCTGCAGAAGCGGCATCTGGTCTGCGTGGCCAGCCTGCGCGAGCGCGAACTTGACCAGGCCTTGGCACGCGATGTGGAAACCGTACCCGAGGCAATACAGGCCGGCGCCATTGCCGCCTACCTGCAGCAGCGCAGTGATGCCCATGAAGCGCTGCGCAGCCACCGGGTGATGGTGCTGGACGTTACCGCGGAAGAGTTGCCGGCAGCATTGCTGGAACGCTATCTGGCAGTGAAGCGCGACGGCCTGCTATAGCCCATTTGCCCCGGCTTCGCGGCTCACGCCGCTCCCACAAAAAAAGCCAAGCCATGTAATGCCGAGCCATGCTCGGCAGGGGCCTTACCGACAACGCCCATGTAGCGCCGAACCATGCTCGGCAGGGGCGTCACCGGTAAAGCTTCAGCCGAGCATGGCTCGGCTCTACAGTGATGTTTCAGACAACAACTGCTTACAGATAGATCCGCGTTGTGCCCTGCGGCGCATCATCAATGATGGCGTGCGGCAGGAAACGGGCGCTGTCGCGGGTGATGCGGCTGTTGTCTTCACGGATGCCAACGCCGCAGGCACGGTCGCCTACGATCCAGCTGCCCACCAACGGGTAGTTGCCTTCAAACACTGGCAGCGCATGGAATGCCTGGCGGATGCTCGGCCCGTTGTACGGCCCTTCGCTCTCCTGCCAGCTACCGTCGCTCATGTGCATCGCCACATTGGCGCCTTCGCGCGAATGCAGTGGCTTGCGCACCCAGCCGGCCGGCAAGGCGCTTCCATCGTCGAAGTAGGACTCCAGCAGATTCGGGTGACCGCGATGGCGCTCCCACAACAACGGCAGGATGCCCTTGTTGCTCAGCACCGCCTTCCACGCCGGCTCCAGCAGCTGCACGCCCGAACGCGGCAAGGCCGCGCCGAACTCTTCGCGCATCAGGTCTTCCAACGGATACAACTTGAACAGGCTACCGATCACCACATCGTCCAGATCGGTGAAGCGTCCATCAGCCGACAAACCGATGTCCTCGATAGCAAGCGCCGCCGCGTGCAGCCCGGCCTGCGCCGCGCAATCACGCAGATAGGCGACCGTGCCCTGATCTTCCTCGGACTCCCCCACCGCGCTGAAATACAGCGGCGGCGGCAGCCGCGAGGTCAACTCGGCGAAGCGCTCCACCAAGGTCTCGTGGATGGAGTTGAACTGGTCGGCCTGCTGCGGCAATGCGCCACGGTTGCGCTGGTCTTCCAGCCACTGCCATTGAAAAAACGATGCTTCGTACAACGACGTCGGCGTGTCGTAGTTCAGTTCGTACAGCTTGGCCGGACCATTGCCGTCATAGGCAAAATCCAGACGGCCATACAGATGCGGATCGCGCCGACGCCAGCTTTCGGCGATCCAGTCACGGAAGGCTTCAGGAATGGCCAGCTGCGCCATCAGCGCATCGCTGCCCACAACCTCGCCCACCAGATCCATCGCCATCGCGTGCAGCTCGGCGCTGGGATCTTCGATATCGTTCTCGATCTGGCGCAGGGTAAACGCGTAGTACGCGCTTTCATCCCAATACGGCGCACCGTCGATGGTGTGGAAGCGGAAGCCCGCTTCCGCAGCACGGGCCTTCCAGTTACCACGTTCGGCAATTGCAACGCGCTTCACTGCATCAACCGCCGACGCTGCTGCGGCCGCCGCTACGCGCACCGAAACCACCACGACTGGCGGTGACGGCGCGGTTCGGGGTGGCGTTGACCGGGGCCAGGCCAGCCTTGCCTGCACCAATGCCGCTACCAGTGTTCAAACCACCGGTGCCGCCCGGTGCGGCCGGCTTGGCCCAACCATTGGCCTTGTCCCTGAAGGCGGGCTGCGATGCCGGCGGTGCGGCCACGGCGCCACGGCTGCCGTTGAGCATCTGCGACATGAAGAAGCCCATCATCATCGGGCCGATGAACGAGGTGCCGGCGCTGGTCTGCTGCTGCACGCACTGCTCGGCCGGGTATTCCTTGGCGCACTCTTCCTTGCTGGCGTACTTGGGCGCGGCATCGGCCGACTGCTTCTGCGCGGTGGCAAACGCCTCGCGGCAGCTGGACGGATCGCCGGTCGCTTCGCTGCAGGCTTCCACCGAGGTGTACAGCCCTTCCTGCGTCTGCACGGCCTCTTCCTTCTGGCAGGCGGTCAGCAGCAGCGGCACGGCGCTCATCAGCACCAGTGCGGTGGCCTTGGATCGCTTCATGGTCGGTTCCCCGTCAATTTGATTCCCAATAATGCCCGATGAAGGCTGCAAGGCGGAAACCGGAAAACTCCTGAAACTGAATCGGTTTTCAGCTGATGCCTGGAAAGGCCTTGGGGTAGCTGGGGTTTCGGTAGTTTTTGCGCGCGTAGCTATTCAGCACGTGGGCACAGGTGGTGCATTGGAAGATCAAGATCCAGAGCACCCCTCCCCAACCCGTCCGGCCCGAAGGCACAGCCTTCGGTCGTTCATCAAGCCGCGCGCCAGTGGCGCGCAAGCGGGCCTTCTTCACCCCCTGCGCTGCGCGCAAGGGAGGGGGCTGTTTGCTGCGCTCGTTCAGGCCGCGAGCGACCCGCTCTTACCCCCTCCCTTGCGCGCAGCGCAGGGGAGGGTTGGGGAGGGGGGGCTTTTCGCTTCCGTTTCCACTTCCGCGTTGGCTTTGCCTGGCCATGATTCTGGTTCTGGCTCTGCCACCTGCCCCACCGAGCAACATTCAAGCCCCAAGCAATCGCCCCACTCCACCCCCAAACAACCGCAGCCCAATGGTTGCAGCTGCAACCGGGAACTTCATGCAGAATCAATCGCACTGCACTTCTGCACAACCGCCCCGCTCGCTCGCCATGCCTGATTACCGCTCTAAAACCTCCACCGCCGGCCGCAACATGGCCGGCGCCCGCGCCCTGTGGCGTGCCACCGGCATGACCGATGGCGACTTCCACAAACCCATCGTCGCGGTGGTCAATTCCTTCACCCAGTTCGTGCCCGGCCACGTGCACCTGAAGGACCTTGGCCAGCTCGTGGCGCGCGAGATCGAAGCCGCCGGTGGCGTGGCCAAGGAGTTCAACACCATCGCCGTGGACGACGGCATCGCGATGGGCCATGACGGCATGCTGTACTCGCTGCCCAGCCGCGAGATCATCGCCGACTCGGTCGAATACATGGCCAATGCCCACTGCGCCGATGCGCTGGTGTGTATCTCCAACTGCGACAAGATCACCCCCGGCATGTTGATGGCCGCGCTGCGCCTGAACATTCCCGCAGTGTTTGTCTCCGGCGGCCCGATGGAAGCCGGCAAGACCAAGCTGGCCGACCACAAACTCGACCTGATCGACGCGATGGTTGCTGCCGGCGATGACAAGGTCAGCGACGAGCAGGTGGCCGCGATCGAACGCAGCGCCTGCCCAACCTGTGGTTCCTGCTCGGGCATGTTCACCGCCAATTCGATGAACTGCCTGACCGAAGCACTGGGCCTGTCGCTGCCGGGCAATGGCACCGTGGTGGCCACGCACAGCGACCGCGAGGCGCTGTTCAAGCGCGCCGGTCGCCTGATCGTCGAGCTGTGCCATCGCTGGTACGGCGGCGAGGAAGCCAACGTGCTGCCACGCGGCATCGCAACGTTTGAAGCCTTCGAAAATGCGATGACACTGGACATCGCCATGGGCGGTTCGACCAACACCATCCTGCACCTGCTGGCCGCTGCGCAGGAGGCCGAAGTGGCGTTCGACCAGCGCGATATCGACCGTCTCTCGCGACGCGTACCGCAGCTGTGCAAAGTGGCGCCGAACACGCAGAAGTACCACATCGAAGACGTGCACCGTGCCGGCGGCATCATGGCCATCCTTGGCGAGCTGGCACGCGGTGGCCTGCTGCATACCGATGCCTCCACCGTGCATAGCCGCACACTTGGCGATGCGATCACGCAATGGGATGTCACCCAAACCCAGGATCAGGCCGTCCATCAGTTCTACAAGGCTGGTCCTGCAGGCATCCCTACGCAGGTGGCTTTCAGTCAATCCACGCGTTGGCCGTCGCTGGATGTGGACCGTGCCGAAGGCTGCATTCGTGACGTTGCCCATGCGTTCTCCAGCGAAGGCGGCCTGGCTGTGCTGTACGGCAATCTCGCCGCCGATGGCTGCGTGGTGAAGACCGCCGGCGTGGACGAATCCATCCATGTGTTCGAAGGCAATGCCCGTGTCTACGAAAGCCAGGATGCCGCAGTGAAGGGCATCCTCGGCAACGAGGTGCAGGCTGGCGACGTGGTGGTAATCCGCTACGAAGGACCAAAGGGTGGCCCGGGCATGCAGGAAATGCTGTACCCCACCAGCTACCTCAAGTCCAAGGGCATGGGCAAAGCCTGCGCCTTGCTCACCGATGGGCGCTTCTCCGGTGGCACCTCCGGATTGAGCATCGGCCACTGCTCACCCGAAGCCGCAGGCGGTGGCGCCATCGGTCTGGTTCGCGACGGCGACCGCATCCTGATTGACATCCCCCAGCGTGGCATCAACCTGCTGGTCGACGACGCAGAACTAGCACGTCGCCGCAGCGAACAGGATGCCAAGGGCTGGAGGCCCGTCGAAGCGCGCCCACGCAAGATCACCACCGCGCTAAAGGCGTATGCGCTGCTCGCCACCAGCGCCGACAAGGGTGCCGTGCGCGACAAGGCGCTGCTGGACGGCTGAATGCCGTCATCACACCGGGAGTGGCGGCACTCCCGGTAGCCGGTCCAAGGGGCTAAGCAGACCGCCTGCCCCGCGCCCGAGCACGTGCGTGTAGATCTGGGTGGTAGTGACATCCTTGTGCCCAAGAAGCTCCTGCACAGTGCGAATGTCATGCCCGGCCTCCAATAGGTGCGTCGCAAAGGAATGGCGCAAGGAATGGCAAGTTACGGGCTTTGTGATGCCGGCAAGGGCCCGTGCCGATTTCACCGCACGCTGCAATGGTTCTTCGCTGACGTGATGCCGCCCGATTGCCCTGGTTCGAGGATCGGTAGAGAGTCGGGTAGACGGGAACAGGTATTGCCAGCCTGGCTCAGCGTTTGCATTTGGGTACTTGCGTGCCAGGGCATGCGGCAGCTGCACGCGGCCCATTCCTTCGCCGATATCCGCGTGGTGTATCAGCAGCGCCCGCCCGCGTTGCCGCAGCAGCCGCTCACAGAGCGAGATGGGCAGCGGCACACGTCGGTCCTTGTTGCCCTTGCCACTACGCACACATATCTCGTTGCGTCCGAAATCCACGTCTTTGATGCGAAGCCGAACACACTCCATCAAGCGCATGCCGGTGCCGTACAGCAGTTGCGCCATCATGGCCGTTTGCCCCTCCGGAATGGCTTGCAGCAGCCGCGCAACCTCGTCCGGTGACAGAACAACCGGAAGGCGACGCGGCCGCTTGGCTCGTACCACCTGATCCAGGCGCGGCAACTCCATGTCCAGCACCACGCGATAGAGAAACAGCAGCGCTGACAGCGCTTGGTTCTGGGTAGCAGCTGACACGTTTCCGACCGTCGCCAGATGGGTCAGGAAGTTTCCCACTTCGGTAGCGCCAAGCTCCTGTGGATGGCGTTTTCCATTGGCATGGATGTAGCGCCGTATCCAACCAAGGTAAGCCTGCTCGGTACGCAAGCTGTAATGCCGAACCCGAACTTGCTGGCGCACCTGATCCAGCAATCGCGGGGGTTTGGCTACTTTTACGTCCGCTAAGACAGGGGGTGTATTCCATATCACGGCTTCCGAGCGGTAATTAGCTTGGAGCTTGATATGGCGATGCAGGCTGCATAATCGCGCAAGCCGTTGTTTCTTTGTGAGAATTTTCCGGCTTGAAAGCGGCGCCAAAGTAGGCATACTCGGTTTTACACCGCTTTTAGGCGGTCTACTAAGAGTTAGGCCTCGAGCAAGACTCCCGCACCGGACATGTTTCGCGATGAAGAAGCCACCGTTGGCACCGTTAATCGCCGAGATTCCATCGTCGCGATTCACTTCGCCGGATG
>NZ_JBRREG010000009.1:0-67917 GCF_056760155.1 Stenotrophomonas sp. STEN022 | reverse complement strand
TCGCTTGGGGCGTCTTCAAGAGCGGCCGGGACTTTGACCCGGCCATGCTGAAAGTGGGTCAAGCCTGCTTCCAGCAGGCTTGACCACGAACATAGGATCTCGGCTCTACAGTCGCTCTGCCCTATTTGCCGCGTTCCAGCACCAGCAGCGGGTCGATGCGCGTGTCGAACCAGTTCATGCCCCAATGCAGGTGTGGGCCGGTCGCACGGCCGGTTGCGCCAACTGCGGCAATGTTCTGGCCTTGTTCGATCCTGTCGCCGACCTTCACGTCGATCCGCGACAGGTGCAGGAAGTTGGAGCTGATGCCGAAGCCGTGGTCCAACACCAAGGTCCCGCCAGTCAGGTACAGGTCCGGGCCCACAAATGTCACCACGCCGGCCGCTGGCGCCTTCACCGGCGTACCCGTGGGCACGGCGATGTCCATGCCGGAATGGCCGCTGCCCGGCTGCCCGTTGTAGACGCGGGCATTGCCGAAGCGGCCACTGATGCGGCCCTGCACCGGCCAGATGAAGGTCTGGGTGAAGTCGGTGCGGTTGTCGTCGCGCTTGCGCGATTCGGTTACCTGCGCCTGCTCACGGGCAATCCGTTCGGCGATTGCCGGTGGCGGATTCACCGTCTTTGGCGGTACGCCGTTGACCCGTTCCACCGGCCAGTCGCGCGCAGTGACCGCAATCGAAACGCTCTCGCTGCCGCCATCCGGGCGCTGTACCTGTACCTGCAGCGGGCCTTTCTCATCGCGGCCGATACCGAACACCACGCTGCCATAGCCACTGACCCGCAGTTCGCGGCCCGCGTAGCGGACCGTGCTGCCGGCTGGCACCTTGCCGATCACCATCGCGCCCTGCGAGGCACTGGCAGGGAACACGACCCGGTTGTCGAGCAGGTTGCCGATGCCATCCTGGGCCTGCGCGGGCAGGGTGCTGAGCAGGGGCGCTGCAAGCAGCAGCGCACCCATCATCAGGACCGAACGCATCAACGGTCGTAGGTCATGCGCTGGCCGGCCGGTGCGCCCACCAGCTTGCTGCCGTCCCATACCTGCTGGCCATTGACCCAGGTGGAAGCGATGCGCGAGCGGAACGTGGTGCCCTCGAACGGCGACCAGCCGCACTTGGACAGTACATCCTCGCGCTTGACCGTGAACGGCACGTCTTCGACCAGCACCAGGTCGGCGAAGTAACCCTCGCGCAGGAAGCCGCGTTCTTCGACGTCGAACAGCTGCGCCGGGGCGTGGGCGAATTTCTGCACCACCTGTTCGCGGCTCAGTTTGCCTTCGTGCACGCGCTCCAGCGCGGCAACCAGCGCGTACTGCACCAGCGGCAGGCCGGACGGCGCCTGCGCATAGGGCTTCTGCTTCTCTTCCCAGGTGTGCGGGGCATGGTCGGTGGCCAGTACGTCGAGCACGTCATCGGCCAGGGCGGCGGTGATCGCCTCGCGGTCGGACACTTCCTTGATCGCCGGGTTGCACTTGATCAGGTTGCCCTTGGTGGCATAGTCCGGGCGCGCGAAATGCAGGAAGTGCACGCAGGTCTCGGCGGTGATCTGCTTGCGGCTGCCGTCGGCCCGGATCAGTGGACCCTTCTCGAACAGCGCCAATTCATCAGCGGTGGAAATATGCAGCACGTGCAGGCGGGTGCCGTGCTTGCGTGCCAGCGACATCGCCAGCCGGGTGGACTTGATGCAGGCCTCGCGCGAGCGGATGTCCGGGTGCATGTCCGGGGTCAAGGCATCGCCGTATTTCTCCTGGAACGCCTTCATGTTGGCGTCGATCATCGGTGTGTCTTCGCAGTGCGTGATGATCGGGGTCGGGCATTCGCGGAAGATCGCGTCCAGGGTTTCCGGGTTGTCGACCAGCATGTTGCCGGTGGAGGCCCCCATGAACACCTTCACGCCGGGTGCCTTCTTCGGGTCGAGCACGCGGATTGCTTCCAGGTTGTCGTTGCTGGCGCCGTGGTAGAAACCGTAATTGGCCCAGGCACGGCCCTTGGCCAGCTCGTACTTGGCTTCGAGGATGGTCGAGTCCAGGGTTGGCGGGTTGGTGTTGGGCATGTCCATGAAGCTGGTCAGGCCGCCGGCCACCGCGGCAGCCGACTCGCTGGCGATGTCGCCCTTGTGGGTCAGGCCGGGTTCGCGGAAGTGCACCTGGTCATCGATCATCCCCGGCAGCAGCCAACGGCCGGCCGCGTCCACCACCTGCTCGCCCTCGCGCGGGGTCAGGCCGCTGCCGATCTGCGCGATACGGTCGTTCTCGATGCGCAGGTCACCGTCGAAGGTACGGCCTTCGTTGACCATGCGGGCATTGCGGATAAGCGTGGAGGACATGTCAGTGTTTTCCTGTGCAGCGGCAAGAGGGGGAATCGGCGCGCTCCGGGACCGGATCCAGTCCGCCCGGGTGGAACGGATGGCAGCGCCCCAGCCGGCGCAGGGTAAGCCAACACCCCCGTAGCGGACCGTGTATACGGATCGCGTCCATGGAGTATTCCGAGCAGCTGGGATAGAAACGGCAGCGCGGCCCGAGCAGGGGGCTGATGAAGCGCTTGTAGGAGCGCAGTACGGCAATGAGGAGTCGGCCGATCACGGTTGAATGATAAGCCACTTGGCAAGCGAGCAGGATTTGTCGCAGGATGCGGGATGGCGCCGGTAAAGACGACGTGCTTTCCGCTGCCAGCCAGGGGCGATTGCGCGCCTGGTTACGTTCCGAACTGCGCGAAACGGTCCGGTGACGCCACCGGACCTGTACTGCACGGGTCGGGCATCCGTTCACATACGGTGCCCGGCGCGGTTGCTGCTGCTGGTCGGGTAGGCTATAAAGGCCCGCTTTCCCGGGCCCCGGGGGAAACAAGGAAGAGCGTTTCGTGGCTGCTAAAAAACCTGCAAAAAAGGCCGTCAAGGTCGCCAAGAAAACCGCCAAACCTGTAGTCAAAAAGGCGGTGTCCAAGCCGGTTGCAAGCAAGCCGGTGGCCAAGGCTGCCAAGCCGGCCGCGAAGAAAGCACCCGCCACCAAGGCGGTTGCAAAGAAAACGCCGGTCAAGCCAGCAGCACCTGCCAGCAAACCCGCCGCCAAGAAGGCTGCGGTTAAGACGGCAGTCGCTAAAAAGGCGGCCCCTGCCAAGAAGGCGGCGGTCAAGAAGGTGACCAAGCCGGTTGCCGCGCCAGTTGCCAAGAAAGCAGCTGCGCCGGTTGCCAAGGCCACCAAGCCCGTTGCCAAACCCGTAGTCAAGAAGGTGGCCGAACCAGTGGCTGCCAAACCGCTCAAGACTGCTGTCAAACCCGTGGTCAAGTCCGTACCGAAGCCTGCTGCAAAGCCGGCGGCGGCCAAGTCTGTCCCGGTCGAAGTCGCCAAGACGGCCCCAGCTCCGGCACCTGCGCCGGTCGCTGCCAAGCCGGCTCCAGCGGCCAAGGCCCCGCAATCCAAGAATCCCGTGCCTGTTTCGAAATCCAACGTCAAGACTCCCGTCAAATCCACCGCACCTGTTGCCGTCCGTCCCGTGGGCAAGGTTGCAGTCGCTGTAACCGCGCGTTCGACCGCCCCGGCGCCGCGCAGCAAGTACAAGGTTGTCGAATACAACGTCGACGAGGCCACTGGCCGTCCGATCCTGCCGGCTGGCTACAAGCCGTCTGCAGATGAGGAGTACATGAGCACGCTGCAGCAGGAGTACTTCCGCCAGCGCCTGCTCAACTGGCGTGCGGACCTGGTCGAGGAATCGAAGCAGACCATCGAGAACCTGCGCGAGGAAGTGCGTGACATCGGCGATGAAGCCGAGCGTGCAACCCGTGAGACGGAAAATTCGCTGGAACTGCGTACCCGCGACCGCTACCGCAAGCTGATCGGCAAGATCGACAGCACGCTGAAGCGTCTGGAAGCCGGTGACTATGGTTTCTGCGTCGATACCGGCGAAGACATTGGTCTGGATCGTCTGGAAGCCCGTCTCACCGCCGAGCGCACGATTGATGCGCAGGAGCGTTGGGAGCACCTGCAGAAGCAGCAGGGCGACTGATCCTGGCGTAGTCATTGCTACACGAAGACCCCGCCATGGCGGGGTTTTCCTTTTCTGGAGGGCTGCATGTCCACGCAAGAAGAATTCATGCGCCGCGCTGTTGCGCTGGCGCGGGCCAATATCGCCAATGGCGGACGCCCATTCGGCGCGGTGCTGGTCAAGGATGGCAAGGTGTTGGCGGAGGCGGCCAACAGCATCCATGCGAGCCATGACCCTACCGACCATGCGGAGATGCGCGCCATCCGTCAGGCCAGCGCGCTGCTGGCGTCGCCGCGCCTGGATGGATGCGAGGTCTACGCCAGCGGCCATCCCTGCCCGATGTGCCTGGCTGCGATGTATCTATGCGGCATCGAACAGGCCTGGTTCGCCTATTCGAACGACGATGGAGCGTTATTCGGCTTGTCCACGGCAGCAATCTACGCGCGTCTGGCATCGGGGCCGCAGGCGCATGGTTCGGGTCTTCAGCGGTTGCTGCCGGAAGGTGAGCAGGGCTTGTATGCTGAGTGGCATGCGGCGCGCTGAAGACAGTGCATGCAGCTCGATCAGCTGATCTGCACGGCCTGCTGCAGGCGTTGCAGATAGCTCTCAAAGCAGCTGCCGAGATCGATTTTGTCAGGATGGCGCAACCACAGCAATTGCAAGCCATCCATCATGGCGATCAGTTCGGCGGCGATCTGGTCAGGATCGATCGTGGGACTTATCTCCCCGGATTCCTGGCCATGGCGCAGGCTACGCGCGATGTACTGGAGCATCAGTCCTGAGCGCCGCTGGAACCAATCCTGCGCAGGGTGATCCTTGCCAAGACTTTCGGCGTTGGGTAGCGAAAAAGCCCGGATTACGCCGGGTATCTCGGCATTGGCGCGATTGACCAGGCGCAGTTGATCAACCACCTGCGACCACGGAAGCGGTGGTCCTGCGGCAGCGTCTTCAAGCGTGTAGTCCCGCGGATAATCCGGCAGGCGCGGACTGCGTTGATCGCGGACCTCCAGAACCGCCAACCGCATGTCGGTCTTGCAGGGGAAGTAATGCAAGAGGCCGGGCAGGGTCAGGCCGACACTGCTTGCGACCTCGGCAATGGATGCATTGCTGTAGCCATCGCGCGCGAACACGCGCATTGCCGCATCCAGAATCTGTTGACGCCGCAGATGATGGGAAAGTTCGGTGTGGAGCTTGGCAAAATTCGGCCTGATTTGGGAGCTGTGCGCAGTGTGGCGGTGCCACCCGCTCATGCTATTCGTCAAGAAACTGTACCCCTATCACAGTTTTTGACAAGCCTACTTGCAGCTAGGTTTACTGCCTCGTCGTCGGCAGCTTCGCTGGATGGACTTTCGTACCGCAACAGGGCAGGCAGCGCCAAGACGGCGTTGGCGGTGGAGTGTTGCCTGCAGTTTCACCTCAATGATTATTCGCCGCCTGTTCGTGGGCGTTTCACTTCAAAAAGTAGCGCCTGGCGCAAAGAGCCAGGCGAGAACCGGAGCGCATGGAATGGCAACAATGCAGAAAAATCCTGGATTCAAACCGCTGTTGATCAGCATTGCGGTAACAGTCTTGGTGATGAACGCGGCACAGGCCAAGGAGCTGCCGCAGTTGGGCAAGGCTCCGTTGGCGCAGGTGATAGCGGCATTGACCCTGCAGGAGAAAATCGAACTGGTGACCGGTCAGGGAATGAGCTTCCCCGACCTGCCTGAGGACATGCAGGCACCGGTGGTTGGTGCGATCGAGGACAAGGTGGCGGGTGCTGCGGGTGCGACCGTGGCGGTGCCGCGATTGGGCATTCCGTCGTTGGTGCTGGCCGATGGCCCTGCGGGCGTGCGTATCGAGCCTACCCGCAAGGACGTCCCCGGCAGAACCTTCCATGCCACTGCGTTCCCGATCGGCAGCGCGTTGGCCAGTTCCTGGGATACGGCCTTGGTACGCAAGGTAGGTGCGGCTATTGGTGATGAAGCTGCGGCCTATGGCATCGACGTGATGCTGACGCCGGCGCAGAACATCCATCGCTTCCCCTTGGGAGGGCGCAACTTCGAGTACTACTCCGAAGATCCGGTGGTCAGTGGCGAGATGGCCGCAGCGTTGGTAAGCGGCTTGCAGGAACGCGGCGTCGGAGCATCCGTGAAACACTTCGCGGTCAACAACCACGAATGGAACCGCAGCACCATCAATGCAAAGGTGGATGAACGAGCGTTGCGTGAGATCTACCTGAAGGGCTTCGAGATCTCCATGCGCGAAGGCCAGCCTTGGACGGTGATGTCCAGCTACAACAAGCTCAATGGCAGCTATACCTCGGAGAGCCACTGGCTGTTGACCGATGTGTTGCGCGCTCAATGGGGTTACCAGGGCGTGGTAATGACCGATTGGTTCGGCGGCAAGGATGTGGTCGCGCAGATGCAGGCGGGCAACGAGATGCTGATGCCAGGTACCGGCAAGCAGCGTGCGGCGCTCCTGACCGCGGTGGGCAGCGGTGCGCTGGACGAGGCAGTGCTGGATCGCAATGTACAGCGCGTGCTGGAACTGGTGTTGCGCAGTCGTGCATTCAAGCTATTGCCGAATTCGGATCAGCCCGACCTGGTCGGCAATGCGCGCATTTCCCGCAGCGCAGCCACCCAGGGCATGGTGCTGCTGAAGAACGAAGCGGCGGTGTTGCCACTGCCTGCCAACACCAGCGTGGCGCTGTTGGGCCACGGCAGCTACGAAGTAAATATTGGCGGAACCGGGAGTGGTGACGTCAACGAGGCTTATGCCATCACTCTGGCCCGTGGATTGGAGATCGCGGGTTTCAGCAATGCGGGTGGGCTGGAACAGGCCTATACAGACTACATCGGTGAAGAGACCGCCAAGCAGCCGAAGACCGAGTGGTACCTGAGCAAGCCGCGTATCGCGGAGCGGATGATGAGTGACGACGAGCTGCAAGACCTGGCGCGGCGTCAGGATGTGGCCGTGGTGACCATCGGCCGTGGCTCGGGCGAGTTCGTTGATCGCAAGGCTGAGGGGGATTTCAATTTGACCGCCGCCGAATACGGGCTGCTGGAGCGTACCGCCAAAGCCTTCCATGCGCAAGGCAAGAAAATGGTGGTGGTGCTCAACATCGGTGGTGTGATCGAGACGGCCAGTTGGCGCCGCTTCGCCGATGCCATCCTGTTGGCCTGGCAACCAGGGCAGGAGGCGGGGAATGCCATTGCCGACGTGCTGTCTGGCGCGGTGAATCCTTCCGGCAAGCTTGTCGATACATTTGCGGTGCAGCTGGGTGACTATCCGGCCAGCAAGGGCTTTCCGGGCAAGGAATTGCTGGGCCCGGATCCGAACGCGAGCTCTATTTTCGGCCAGATCGCACGTGCTGCCGAAGTGGAGTACAGCGACGGCATATGGGTTGGCTATCGACACTTCGATACGCGCAAGGTGGAGGTGGCCTATCCATTTGGTTTCGGCCTGTCCTACACGACGTTTGGCTATAGCGATCTGAAAGTCGACGCCAGCGACACCGGTCCGGTACGGGCCAGCGTGAGAGTGACCAATACCGGCAAGGTTGCCGGCAGCGAAGTGGCGCAGGTATATGTCAGTGCGCCGCAAGGCACCCTTGAGAAGCCCAGGCAGGAGCTGCGCGCGTTCGGCAAGACCGGCGTGCTGCAGCCAGGCCAGTCGCAGGTGCTGCAGTTCGAGATCGAAGGCAGGGATCTGGCCTCATTCGACACTGGTCGCGGCCGTTGGGTGGCGGATGCGGGCACCTACAACCTGCGTGTGGGCGCTTCATCGCGTGATATCCGTGCGCAGCAGGCCTTCGAGAAAGCGCAGGCCAGCGACTACGCACCCTGATGCATGCTTCTGCTTGAGATGGATACGCCGGGGCAAGCGTGCTGCTTGCCCCGGCGTCGATCTGGCTAGAGATCCTGCAGGTTGTCCAGCTTGCGCAGCTGCGGCGCTTTCCATGCGGTAACCGCGGCCACGCCGAGTACCGCGCAACCGCCGATCACCACCGCCGTCACCAGGCCCAGCAGGCGCGCCATGCTGCCGCCGTAGAACGCGCCCAGCTCGTTGGACGAACTGATGAAGATGCCGTTGATCGACGACACCCGGCCGCGCATTTCATCCGGTGTCACCAGCTGCATGATGGTCGAGCGCACCACCACCGACACGCCGTCGCAGGCGCCGTAGAACACAAGGATCGCCGCCGACAGCCAGAAGCTCCTGGACAGGCCGAAGGCGATCACGCACAGGCCGAAACCCGCCACTGCAAACAGCAGTACGCGGCCAGCATTGCGCCGCAAGGGGTGACGGGCCAGCCACAGGCCGACTGCGATCGAGCCCAGTGCCGGTGCCGCGCGCAGGATGCCCAGGCCTTCAGGTCCGTAATGCAGGATGTCCTGGATGAAGGCCGGTAGCATCGCCACCACGCCGCCAAGCAGCACCGAGAACATGTCCAGCGCCATCGCCCCAAGCATGATCTGGTTGGACAGCACGAAGCGTGCGCCCTCGGCGATGCTGGTGAAGATAGGCGCGCGGGTCTGCGGCGGTGCCGGTTCGCTGACCTTGAGCGAGGCCAATGCAATCAGTGCCAACACTGCCATGGTTGCCGCCACGCCGTAGGACAGGCCCTTGCCGCCAACAGCGACCAGTACGCCGCCCAGCGCAGGTCCGATCACCATGCCCATCTGGAACACCACCGTGCCGAAACCGGCGCCCCGCGCGAACTGCTCGCGCTTGAGCACGCGTGCGAACAAGGCGTTGTAGACCGGCGATAGGAAGGCGCGGACCATGCCGGTCAAGGCCACGGCCAGATAGATCGGCCACACGCCTTTGACCGGCAGCCAGCCGGTGGCTACTGAGACCAGCATCAAGGCGGTGGCGATCAGGCCGAGGCAGGCGGTCATGCCCAGCTTGCGGCGCGGCAGGTGATCGACCAGATAGCCGGCGAACGGCGCCACGCAGAAGTAGGGCAGCACCTCGGCCAGGCCGATCAGGCCCAGTGAGAATGGATTGCGGGTGACTTCATAGATATGCCAGCCGACCGTGACTGCGACGATCTGGTAGGACAGCATGCCAGCGATGCGGTAGAGCAGTAGTTGGGTAAAGCCGGGTTGGCGCAACAGCTCGGAGATGGAACCGTTGCTGCTCACTGCTTGGCTTGGGCGGTGTCGCGGATGAACGCGAGCATCGCGGCCAGGCCATTGCTGCGGGTCGGCGACAGGTGCTTGGCCAGGCCAATGGCGGACACGTAATCCGGATCGGTGGCGAGGATCTCAGCGGCCGAGCGGCCGGAGTACACGCGTAGCGCCAGATAGATCAGGCCCGAGACGATCGCTGAATCGCTGATCGCATGGAATACCAGCTTGTCGGCATCGCCTTCGGGCACGATCCAGACCATGGACTGGCAGCCGAGCAGGCGGTGCTCTTCGGTCTTCCACTCTTCCGGGAAAGTGGGCAGCTTGCGGCCGAGGTCGATCAGGTACTGGTAACGCTCGGACCAGTCACCGAAGAAGGAGAACTCTTCGGCAATGGCGGCCTGGGCTTCGGCGGGTGTGGGTTCGAGCGGGAAGGGGGAGTTGATCATTGTTGGTCCTGTGCTTGGCCGGTCGCCTTGGTGGCGAGAGGCTTTGGTGTGGGGTAGCGGGAGCTCCCCCTCACCCCAACCCCTCTCCCGGTGGGAGAGGGGCTCAGTGCGCCGCGAGCCGACGCTATATGTGCAATTGCAGCCCCGCCTTAGCCCCTCTCCCTCCGGGAGAGGGGTTGGGGTGAGGGTCGGGCGTCAGCCCCGCTTCCAGCGCACACCCTGCGGCGTGTCTTCCAGAACGATGTTCTCCGCAGCCAGCTGATCGCGGATGGCATCGGCGCGGCCGAAATCGCGTTCCTGCTTGGCGGCGATGCGTTCGTCGATCAAAGCCTGGATACGTGCATCGTCGCCGGCTTCAGCGCCACGCCCGAACCATTCAGCCGGCGCCTGCTGCAGCAGGCCAAGAGCGAGGCCTGCGCCGAGCAGCTCACGCTTCAGGCGCGACTTCTCTTCGCCGGACTCGGCTTTGCGCGCTTCGCTGGCGATACGGGCCACTTCGGCCAGTGCCAGCGGTGTGTTGAGGTCATCGTCCAGCGCCGCCTCGACGCCGGCCGGAATAGCGCCCTCAGCGCTGATATCAACCAGGTCACGCAAGGTGCCGTACAAACGGTCCAGGGTGCGCACCGACTGCTCGATCAGCGCATCGGACCACTCCAGCGGTTGCCGGTAATGCGCCGACAGCAGCGCATAGCGCAGCGCTTCCGGCGGGTGCTGGCGCACCAGGTCGTGCACCCGCTCGATGTTGCCGATCGACTTGCTCATCTTTGTGCCGCCGAAGTTGAGCATGCCGTTGTGCAGCCAGAAGCGGGCGAAGGTCTGTCCGCCGTGGGCGCACACGCTCTGCGCGATCTCGTTCTCGTGGTGCGGGAACTGCAGGTCGACGCCGCCGGCGTGGATATCGATGGTCGGGCCCAGGTGTGCCGCGGCCATCGCCGAGCACTCGATATGCCAGCCCGGACGGCCATGGCCCCAGGGCGAGTCCCAGCCCGGCAGGTCGTCGCTGGAGGGCTTCCACAGCACGAAGTCGCCGGCGTCACGCTTGTAGGGGGCTACCTCGACGCGCGCGCCAGCCAACATTTCCTCCGGGTCGCGGCGCGAGAGCTTGCCGTAATCGGCGAAGCTGCTGACCGAGAACAGCACATGGCCCTCGGCGGCATAGGCATGATCGGTGCTGATCAGCTGCTCGATCATCGCGATGATCTGCGGCATGTGCGCGGTGGCCTCCGGCTCGATCTCCGGCGGCACCACGCCGAGCGCGGCCATGTCCTCGCGGTAGGCGGCGGCAAAACGGTCGGTGATGGCCGAGATCGGGACCCCCTGTTCCTTGGCCGCGGCGTTGATCTTGTCGTCAACGTCGGTGATGTTGCGCGCGTAGCGCAGCTTGCCGTAGCGGCGACGCAGCAGGTCGGCCAACACGCCGAACACCACCGGGCCGCGCGCATTACCTATATGTACATAGTTGTAGACCGTGGGGCCGCACACATACATGGTGGGGGCGGCGGGGTCGAGCGGAGCAAACGGCTCCAGCTGCCGCGTCAGGTTGTTGTGCAGGCGCAGGGTCATGGCAATCCGGGGGTAAACGAACCCGCCAATTCTAGCGGTCCGGGCCGGGTCGGGCATCCCCGGGCTGGGCAATACGCGTACGGATGGGTAATGTTCAGGCCCGGGGCAGCTGTGCTGCCTACACTAGTACCCGTCACCCGCGCCCTGTTCCTGCCGAATCTTGATGAAACCTGCTCCATTGCTGTCGACGATCTGCCTGTTGGCTGGTGCCGCCGTGCCCGCGCTTGCGCAGGAACCGGAGCAGCGCAATCGCGTGGTGATCATGGAAAACGTGCGCTACGACTATGCGCAGGTGCTCAATGTCGAGCCGGTCTTCCAGACCTTGCGCGCAAGCCGTACCGAGGAGCACTGCGAGCCGGTGTCGACCCGGACGCTGGCGCCGGTGCAGGTGAAAGGTGAGGAAGACAAGGGCGGGTTCCGCCGCTTCTGGGACTCGGTGCGTGGCATGTTCAGCCAGCACGAAGGGCAGGCCCAGGAAGAGGAGATGGCGCTTGCCCCGCAGGGTTCAGGGGGTTCTCCCGCGCTGCTGACCCCGGAATGCAAGATCGTCGAGGTTGGGCGTGAATTCCGCCGGCCCATCGCCTACGACGTGGATTACGTCTACAAGGGCATCAAATTCCGCTCACGGCTGCCGGAAGACCCCGGTAACCGGCTCAAGCTGCGGGTGTCGATCACCCCGGATATAGGCCAGGCACCGCCGGCCGCGAACAGCGTTCCGTGATGTTGCACCGCGACACTTGCGCCGGCCTGACCCGCGTGCGAGTATGCGCGACGATGAAAGCAACCAGCTTCCAGCACGAAACCAGCACCGCCCGGATGGCCACCGGCATGACCTCGCGTGCCCGCCGACCGGAATCCCACATATTCGCTGGGTGACCGGAGCTTCGTGCTGTCTGTTCGGAAAACCCAGCCCAGGCTGGGTTTTTTCGTTTCTGGTTCGGCAAAAGTTTCAAACGCAATGAGCCGCGCGCATGCGCATCCGCCCACCGGCGACGGTGGATCTCCGCAATAAAGGATGGATCGATGTCTCTGAAGCACTTTTTGAACACCCAGGACTGGAGCCGCGCCGAGCTCGACGCGCTGCTTACCCAAGCGTCGTTGTTCAAGCAGAACAAGCTGGGTGATGACCTGAAGGGCAAGTCGATCGCCCTGGTGTTCTTCAACCCGTCCATGCGTACCCGCACCAGCTTCGAGCTGGGCGCGTTCCAGCTGGGCGGCCACGCGGTGGTGCTGCAGCCGGGCAAGGATGCATGGCCGATCGAGTTCAATCTCGGCACGGTGATGGACGGCGATACCGAAGAGCACATTGCCGAAGTGGCCAAGGTGCTGGGCCGTTACGTCGATCTTATCGGCGTGCGTGCCTTCCCGAAGTTCGTCGACTGGAGCAAGGACCGCGAGGACCAGGTGCTCAAGAGCTTCGCCAAGTACTCGCCGGTGCCGGTCATCAACATGGAGACCATCACCCATCCCTGCCAGGAGCTGGCGCACATCCTGGCGCTGCAGGAGCACTTCGGCACCAGCGACCTGCGTGGCAAGAAGTATGTGCTGACCTGGACCTACCATCCCAAGCCGCTGAACACCGCCGTGGCGAACTCGGCGCTGACCATTGCCACCCGCATGGGCATGGACGTGACCCTGCTGTGCCCGACCCCGGACTACATCCTGGACGAGCGCTACATGGGCTGGGCCGAGCAGAACGTCGCCGAAAGCGGTGGTTCGCTGCAGGTCAGCCACGACATCCGGAGTGCCTATGCCGGCGCCGACGTGGTCTACGCCAAGAGCTGGGGCGCGCTGCCGTTCTTCGGCAACTGGGAACCGGAAAAGCCGATCCGCGACCAGTACAAGCACTTCATCGTCGATGAAGCCAAGATGGCGCTGACCAACAACGGCGTGTTCAGCCACTGCCTGCCGCTGCGCCGCAACGTCAAGGCTACCGACGGCGTGATGGATTCGCCGCAATGTATTGCAATCAACGAAGCCGAGAATCGCCTGCACGTGCAGAAGGCGATCATGGCGGCAGTGATCGGCAAGTAATGCTTTAGCCCCTCTCCCGCCGGGAGAGGGGTTGGGGTGAGGGTAAGGTCCCTCGCTCCAGATGCATCCTCATATACGCCAACCCCCTCCCCAACCCCTCCCCCGGCGGGGGAGGGGCTCAAGAACCACAGCAGAGATTCCTTCCCCATGAGCAAAGACATCGTCCTCGCCTTCTCCGGCGGCCTCGACACCAGCTTCTGCGTGCCTTACCTGCAGGAGCGCGGTTACAACGTGCACACCGTGTTCGCCGACACCGGCGGCGTGGATGCCGACGAGCGTGATTTCATCGAAAAGCGTGCGGCCGAGCTGGGCGTCACCAGCCACGTCACCGTCGATGGCGGCCCGGCCATCTGGAATGGCTTCGTCAAGCCGTTCGTGTGGGCAGGCGAGGGCTACCAGGGCCAGTACCCGCTGCTGGTCTCTGACCGTTACCTGATCGTCGATGCCGCGCTCAAGCGCGCCGCCGAGCTGGGCACCAACATCATCGCCCACGGCTGCACCGGCATGGGTAACGACCAGGTGCGTTTCGACCTGGCGGTGAAGGCATTGGGCGATTACCAGATCGTCGCGCCGATCCGTGAAATCCAGAAGGAGCACACCCAGACCCGTGCCTACGAGCAGAAGTACCTGGAAGCGCGTGGCTTCGGCGTGCGCGCCAAGCAGCAGGCCTACACCATCAACGAGAACCTGCTGGGCCTGACCATGTCCGGCGGCGAGATCGACAAGTGGGAAGCCCCGGGCGAAGGCGCACGTGGCTGGTGCGCACCGCGCAGCGCCTGGCCGATCGAGCCGCTGACCGTGACCCTGAAGTTCGTCGAAGGCGAAGCGGTTGCCCTGGACGGCAAGGAACTGCCGGGTGAGCAGATCCTGGCCAAGCTCAACAAGCTGTTCGCGCAGTACGGCGTGGGCCGTGGTGTTTACACCGGCGATACCGTGATCGGCCTGAAGGGCCGCATCGTGTTCGAAGCCCCGGGCCTGGTCTCGCTGCTGGCTGCGCACCGCGCGCTGGAAGACACCGTGCTGACCAAGCAGCAGAACCGCTTCAAGCCCGAAGTCGCGCGCAAGTGGGTGGAGCTGGTGTACGAAGGCTTCTACCACGACCCGCTCAAGACCGACATCGAAGCCTTCCTGAAGGCCTCGCAGGCCAAGGTGACCGGTGAAGTGGTGCTGGAAACCCGCGGCGGCCGCGTTGATGCGGTGGCGGTGCGTTCGGAGCACATCCTCAATGCCAAGGGCGCGACCTACGCGCAGTCGGCCGACTGGGGCGTGGAAGAAGCCGAAGGCTTCATCAAGCTGTTTGGCATGAGCTCCACGCTGTACGCGCAGGTAAATCGCTAAGGCGAGATGCGTGATGCTCAAAGCCCCTCTCCCGCCTGCGGGAGAGGGGTTGGGGTGAGGGGAGCTTTTGCCTTGGCCTGTGCTGTTGTCTCTGCTTTTGCATCCAGAGCAAAAGCAAAAAGCAAAAGCGCCCCCCATCCGCCCTTCGGGCCCCTTCCCCCGCAAGCGGGAGAAGGGATGCTCCCCCGATCATTGCTGTGATGACCTGCCTGCAACCATGACCAAGCTGCTCCAATCCACCCTCGATCACCTAGAAAAGCTGGTGTCCTACGACACCCGTAATCCGCCGCGTGCCATCACCACCGGTGGCATCTTTGATTACCTGCGCGACAACCTGCCGGGCTTCAATGTCGAGGTGATCGACCACGGTGCCGGTGCGGTCAGCTTCTACGCGGTGCGTGGCACGCCGAAATACCTGTTCAACGTGCATCTGGATACCGTGCCGGACTCGCCGCACTGGTCCGCCGATCCGCACGTGATGCGTCGCCTGGACGACCGCGTTGTCGGCCTCGGCGTCTGCGACATCAAGGGCGCCGCCGCAGCGCTGGTGGCCGCTGCCAACCTGAGCGATGGCGACGCCGCTTTCCTGTTCTCCAGTGACGAAGAAGCCAACGATCCGCGCTGCATCGCCGCCTTTCTGGCGCGTGGCATCGCCTATGAAGCGGTGATCGTCGCCGAACCGACGATGAGCGAAGCGGTACTCGCGCACCGCGGAATCAGCTCGGTGCTGATGAAGTTCCAGGGCCGCGCCGGCCACGCCTCGGGCAAGCAGGACCCGTCCGCCAGCGCCCTGCACCAGGCCATGCGCTGGGGCGGCAAGGCACTGGACCACGTCGAGTCGCTGGCGCATGCGCGCTTTGGTGGCCTGACCGGCCTGCGCTTCAACATCGGCCGCGTCGAAGGCGGCATCAAGGCCAACATGATCGCGCCCGAAGCCGAGCTGCGCTTTGGCTTCCGGCCGCTGCCGTCGATGGATATCGACGCGCTGCTCGGGACCTTTGCCGGCTTCGCCGAGCCGCAGGCCGCGCATTTCGAAGAAACCTTCCGTGGCCCCAGCCTGCCATCCGGTGATATCGCCCGCGCCGAGGAACGTCGCCTGGCCGCGCGCGACATCGCCGACGAGCTTGGCCTGCCGATTGGCAATGCCGTGGATTTCTGGACCGAGGCTTCGCTGTTCTCGGCCGGTGGCTACACAACCATGGTGTACGGCCCGGGTGATATCGCCCAGGCCCACACCGCCGATGAGTTCGTCACGCTGGAGCAGTTGCAGCGCTACGCAGAATCGGTGCTGCACATCCTGCAACGCGGCGCCTGAGCCGCCCGTGGCCCGGCGGCATGCCGCCGGCTCCTTTCCGCGACCCTCAAGGTCGCCATGTAGATACAAGCAATGTCCCCAGCCATGCAGCCGCACCGCCAGACCCGCCAGACCATCGTCCGCCTGCTTTCGAGCATGGCCAGCGCGAAGGAAATCAGCCAGTACCTCAAGCGCTTCTCGCAGCTTGATGCCAAGCGCTTTGCCGTGGTGAAGGTCGGTGGCGCCGTGCTGCGCGACGATCTGGAAGCGTTGACTTCGTCGTTGTCGTTCCTGCAGGAAGTCGGCCTGACCCCGATCGTGCTGCACGGTGCCGGCCCGCAGCTGGATGCCGAGCTGTCCGCTGCCGGCATCGAGAAGAAGACCATCGATGGCCTGCGTGTGACCTCGCCCGAGGCACTGGCGATCGTGCGCAAGGTGTTCCAGCAGTCCAACCTCAAGCTGGTCGAAGCGCTGCAGCAGAACGGTGCGCGCGCTACGTCGATCACCGGTGGCGTGTTCGAGGCCGAGTACCTGGACGTGGACACCTACGGACTGGTCGGCGAAGTGAAGAAGGTCAACCTGGCGCCGATCGAAGCCAGCCTGCGTGCCGGCTCGATCCCGGTGATCACCAGCCTGGGCGAAACCCCGAGCGGGCAGATCCTCAACGTCAACGCCGACTTTGCCGCCAACGAGCTGGTGCAGGAACTGCAGCCGTACAAGATCATCTTCCTGACCGGTACCGGCGGCCTGCTCGACGAGGAGGGCAAGCTGATCGATTCGATCAACCTGTCCACCGAATACGACCAACTGATGCAGCAGCCGTGGATCCACGGCGGCATGCGGGTCAAGATCGAGCAGATCAAGGACCTGCTGGATCGTTTGCCGGAAGAGTCCTCGGTATCGATCACGCGCCCGGCCGACCTGGCCAAGGAGCTGTTCACCCACAAGGGTTCCGGCACGCTGGTACGCCGTGGTGAAAAGGTGCTGAAGGCGACGTCGTGGGACCAGCTGGACACCGCACGCCTGAAGTCACTGATCGAGTCGAGCTTCGGCCGCACCCTGGTGCCTGATTACTTCGAGAAAACCAAGCTGCTGCGTGCCTACGTCAGCGAGAACTATCGCACTGCGGTAGTGCTGACCGATGAAGCCGAGGGCGTGTACCTGGACAAGTTCGCGGTGCTCGACGACGCCCAGGGCGAAGGCCTTGGCCGCGCGGTGTGGAACGTGATGCTGGAAGAAACTCCGCAGCTGTTCTGGCGCTCGCGCAATGGCAACCCGGTCAACCATTTTTACTATTCCGAGTCGGACGGTTGCTACAAGCTCGACCATTGGAAGGTGTTCTGGTTCGGTGCCAATGACTTCGACAGCATCAAGGGCTACGTCGCGCACTGCGGTGAGCGCAAGCCGAGCCTGCAGGGGTGAGCATGGACCTGGCCACCGCCGGGCACTGGAGCCAGGTGCCGACCCTGAAGGGCGGGCATGTGACGCTGGAGCCACTGCAGCTTGAGCACGTGCCAGCGCTGCAGCGTGCCTTGGGCGAGGGCGAGTTATCGCGCTGCTGGTATACCAACGTACCCGCGCCGGAACGCGCAGGCCACTACATCGTCGCCGCGCTGGAAGCGCAGGCACAGGGCAGGGTGCTTGCGTTCGTGGTCAAGGATGCCAGTGGCGAGGTTGTTGGCAGCACTCGCTACTACGCGCTTGAAGCCGACGTGCCGCGCTTGAACATTGGCTACACCTGGTACCACCCGCGCGTGCAACGCAGCGGACTCAATACCGAGGCCAAGCTGCTGTTGCTGCGGCATGCATTTGAAACCCTGGGCTGCATCAGCGTCGGCTTCGAGACCAGCTGGTTCAACCATGCCTCGCGTACCGCCATTGCCCGCCTCGGTGCGAAGCAGGATGGCGTATTGCGCAGCCACAAGCGTCACGCCGACGGATCGCGTCGCGATACCGTGGTGTTCTCCATCATCGATACGGAATGGCCGGCGGTGAAAACCCATCTGCAATTCCTTCTGGATTCGCATTCATGACTGACAAGAAATTCTCGGTAGGCATCGTTGGTGCGCGCGGTTACACCGGCGCCGAGTTAATCCGCCTGCTGGCCGCACACCCGCGCATCGAGCTGGCCTTCGTGTCCTCGCGTGAGCTGGCCGGACAGCGCGTGGCCGACCACAACGATGCCTACAACGGCGAGCTGTGCTACGAAAGCCTGGACCCGGAGGCGGTCGCTGGGAAGGGTGTGGACGCGGTGGTGCTGGCATTGCCCAACGGCAAGGGCGAACCGTTTGTGGCCGCGCTGGATGCAAACGCGCCGGATACGGTGATCGTTGATCTGTCAGCGGACTATCGTTTTGACAACAGCTGGTACTACGGTCTGCCGGAATTGACCCGCGCCCGCTATGCCGGGCAGAAGCGGATCAGCAACCCGGGCTGCTACGCCACCGCGATGCAGCTGGCCATCGCGCCACTGCTGAGCCAGCTGGCCGGTCCGCCGACCTGTTTCGGCGTTTCCGGTTGGTCCGGTGCCGGCACCACACCGTCGGACAAGAACAACCCCGAGCTGCTGCGTGACAACCTGATGCCGTATGCGCTCACCAACCACGTGCACGAGCGCGAGGTGTCGACCCAGCTGGGCGTGCCGGTCGAGTTCATGCCGCATGTCGCGCCGCATTTCCGCGGCATCACCATGACCGTCAACTTGTGGCTGCAGCAGCCACGCGGTCGCGAGGAAGTGATGGCGCTGTACCAGCAGCGTTACGCCAACGAGCCGCTGGTTGAAGTAGTGGATGAGGCGCCGTGGGTCAGCCGCATTGCCGGCAAGCACGGCGCGCAGATTGGTGGTTTCACCATGGCGCCTGGCAACAAGCGCGTGGTGGTGGTGGCGACCATCGACAACCTGCTCAAGGGTGCGGCTACGCAGGCTCTGCAGAACCTCAACCGGGCGTTGGGGCTGGATGAATTGATGGCGGTTCCTTATTGATTTTGTGGAGTGCTGGT
Organism: Stenotrophomonas sp. STEN022; assembly: GCF_056760155.1. Taxonomy (NCBI): domain Bacteria; kingdom Pseudomonadati; phylum Pseudomonadota; class Gammaproteobacteria; order Lysobacterales; family Lysobacteraceae; genus Stenotrophomonas; species Stenotrophomonas sp. STEN022. The sequence goes on along the minus strand of NZ_JBRREG010000009.1, from coordinate 49,151 downwards.
GGCCGTAGGGTCACCGGCTTCGCGGCTTACGCCGCTCCCACAGGTTCCACAGCGCTGCACTGAGAGAGACAGACATGACTAATTTGCTTTGGCAGAAACCCGGCGTTGCGGTAGACGCGAAGATCCAGACCTTCCTGGCCGGTGACGACGTCATCCTGGACCGCGAGTTCTTCCTGCACGACATCCAGGCCAGCACCGCGCATGCCGAAGGCCTTCAGCACATCGGCATCCTCAGTGCCGACGAGTTGGTTGCGTTGAAGCGTGAGCTGGCGATTCTGGCCGAGGATTTCCGCAGTGGTGCGTTCGTGCTGGACGAGCAGTACGAGGATTGCCACTCGGCCATCGAGGCACGCTTGACCGAGCGCCTGGGCGATGCCGGCCGCAAGATCCACACCGGCCGCAGCCGCAACGACCAGATCCTGGTCGCTACCCGCCTGTGGCTGAAGGACAAGCTCGAGCGTGTTGCGCAGATCAGCACCGAAGTTGCGAAGGTCGCGCTGGACCGCGCCGCTGCCGAACAGCTGCAGCCCTTGCCGGGTTACACGCATATCCAGCGCGCCGTGGTTTCCTCTGCTGGCATGTGGTGGGCCGGCTGGGCCGAGGCCTTCATCGACAATGCCATCCGTGCCCGCGACACCCGCGCGCTGATCGACACCAATCCGCTGGGCACTGCTGCCGGTTATGGCGTCAACCTGCCGCTCGATCGCGAACACACTACGGCAGCACTGGGTTTCTCGCGCATGCAGATCAGCCCGATCTACGCGCAGCTCTCGCGCGGCAAGTTCGAGCTCGCCGCATTGGAAGCACTAGGCGGGGCGACGCTGGACCTGCGTCGTATCGCCTGGGATCTGTCGCTGTTTACCACGGGCGAGTTCGCTTTCGTCGCGTTGCCGGCGCAGTACACCACCGGCAGCTCGATCATGCCGAACAAGCGTAACCCAGACGTGATCGAGCTGATGCGCGCCATCCATGCCAGTGTTGCTGCTGCACGTACCGAGATCGAACAGCTCCTGTCGCTGCCATCCGGTTACCAGCGCGACCTGCAGAACTCAAAGGGCGCAATCGTGCACGGCTTTGGCCGCGGCCTTGCCGCGCTGGAACTGCTGCCGGCCTTGCTGTCGAATCTGGATTGGCGCGATGACAACATCCGCGCAGCGATTGATTCGGGCATGTATGCGACCGACGTTGCGGTGGAAGCCGCGGTGGCGGGCGTGCCGTTCCGTGATGCTTACAAGGCTGCAGCAGAGGCGGCGGATACGGCGGGGCAGGGGCGTACGCCCGAAGGCAGCCTGGCGGCGCGCGTTTCGCCCGGTGCTGCCGCGGATCTGCGACTGGAAGAGCTCAGTGCGCGCTGGAGCGCGTTGCAGGGCTGATGTTCTGATGCGGGCGCCGGAAGGCGCCCGTATTGGTTTGGCTCTTGCTCAAGCCCCTCTCTCGCTTGCGGGAGAGGGGTTGGGGTGAGGGGAAGTTTCTAGCTAGGTAGAGTCAAAAGTCCCCTCATCCGCCCTTCGGGCACCTTCTCCCGCAGGCGGGAGAAGGGACAGCCATAGCCGCAGCCAAAGCCCAAGCCGAAGCCAAAGCCAAAGCCAAAGCCAAAGCCAAAGCAAGTTCCAAGCGAAAGCAATCGCGCCAACTTCCCCTTCGGCGTGGTGTCATATGCAGCTAAAGGAGAATGCAATGAAGCTCTACCTGGTACTGGCAATGCGCAAGCCGTCATTCGACGACGCAGTGATTGCCCCACACATAGCGTTCCTCAACGCACTTGTTGCGAAAGACCAGCTGCACCTGACCGGTGGCTTCAGCGACGGTACCGGCGGCGCCTACGTGCTGAAGAACGTCGACACCCTCGAAGCCGCCAAGGCCATCGTCGCCAGCGACCCTCTGGCCATCCAGGGCAGCTCCGAGCTGACCATCCACGAGTGGAACACTCGCTGATCCCATGATCCAGACATCGTTCTCCCCGTTCACCGAACAAGCACTGCCGCAGTGGCGCCGCGCCGTCCTCAAGGTCGGCAGCAGCCTGCTGGCGGCCGATGGTGGCGGCTTGACCCCGCGGGACGCGCTTGGGCTGGCGCAGTTCGGGGCGGCCAATGTGCTGGCAGGGCGCGACGTGGTGATCGTTTCTTCTGGCGCAGTGGCCGCAGGCCGCGCCATCGTACCCAAGGCCGCCGAAGCCGGCGCGGCCATGGCGGCCAGACAGGCCTTGGCTGCACTGGGCCAGGCGCAGCTGATCGGGCTGTGGCAGCGTTTCTTCGAACGCCCGGTGGCGCAGGTGCTGCTCACCCACGACGACCTGCGCAATCGCCGCCGCTATCTCAACGCGCGCGCAACGCTCAACGAGCTGCTGGCGCTGGGCGCGCTGCCGGTCATCAACGAGAACGACACCGTGTCGGTGGATGAACTCAAGCTCGGCGACAACGACAATCTCGCCGCCATCGTTGCGGCGTTGGTCGATGCCGATGCCTTGTTCATCGCTACCGACATCGACGGCCTCTACACCGCCGATCCGCGCAGCAATCCCGATGCAGAACCAATCAATGAGGTCACCGAGCTGACGCCGGAGGTCCTTGCCATGGCCGGCGGCAGTGGCAGTACGGTCGGTACTGGTGGCATGCATACCAAGCTGCAGGCTGCCGCCAAGGCCGGTGCTGCGGGGATCGACACCTTCCTGTTCAATGGTCGCAGCGGCGATGTGGTGCGCGGGCTGGCGCAGGGGAGGTTGCATGGCACGCGCCTGCATGCCGGGCAGTCGCGTATCGCCGCGCGCAAATATTGGCTGAAGCACGCACCGCTTGAACCGGGCGCGATCCTGATCGACGCCGGCGCTGCACGTGCGCTGCGCGACAAGGGGGCATCGCTGCTACCCGGTGGCGTGGTGGCCGCGGAAGGCGAGTTCCGTCGTGGCGACATGGTGGAAGTGCGGTTGTTCGATCCGCACGGCCAGCAGCGCGTGGCACGTGGCGTCAGCCAGTATTCCGCCGTCGATATCCGCCGCATCAGCCAGCACCACACCAGCGAGATCGAATCCATCCTCGGCTACAACTACGGCGACAACGTGGTCCATCGCGATGACCTGGTGCTGCTGTGAGTTTTTCTTTGATCATCGGCAGGACAGTACATGAGTGATATCCGCACCCTCGCATTGCAGTGCCGCGACGCCGCGCAGAAACTGGGCCTCCTTTCCAGTCAAGCCCGCTGCACGCTGCTGAAATCGATGGCAGCTGCCTTGGAGGCTGATGCTGGCAGCATCCTCGCCGCAAACGCACGCGATCTACAGGCGGCGCGCGAGAAGGGCGTTGGTTCGGCAATGCTGGATCGCCTGGCTTTGAATCCAGAGCGCCTGCGCGGGGTCGCCGATGCGCTGCGTGAAGTTGCCGCCTTGCCAGATCCGGTGGGCGAGGTAACCCGTGATTACGATCGCCCTAATGGCATCCGTGTGCAGAAGGTGCGGGTGCCGCTGGGCGTGATCGCGATGATCTATGAGGCGCGGCCGAATGTGACGGCTGACGCGGCAGCGCTGTGCATCAAGGCCGGCAATGGCGTGATCCTGCGCGGTGGCTCCGAAGCCATCTATTCCAATACGGCAATCGCCGCCAGCCTGAAGCGTGCTCTGCGCGAGGCTGGCCTGCCGGATGCTGCATTGACGCTGGTCGAAGACCTGCGCCGCGAGACCATGCTGGAGCTGCTGCAGCTCAATGACATCATCGATCTGGCGATTCCGCGCGGTGGCGAAGGCCTGATCCGCTTCGTCGCCGAGCATGCTCGGGTGCCGGTGATCAAGCATTACAAGGGCGTCTGCCACCTGTTCGTTGATGACAGTGCCGACCTGCAGCTTGCTGTGGATCTGTTGATCGACGGCAAGACCTCGCGACCGTCAGCCTGCAACTCGTTGGAGACGTTGCTGGTGCATGAGGGCATCGCAGCTGAGTTCCTGCCATTGGCAGCGGCGGCGCTGCGTGAGCGCGGTGTCGAGCTGCGTGGTGATGCGGCTACCCAGGCGCTGGTTGGCGATATCGTCCCGGCCGCAGATGATGACTACGCCGCCGAGTACCTCGACCTGATTCTCGCAATCCGGGTTGTACCGGACATGGCTGCGGCCATCGCCCATATCCAGGCCTATACCTCCGATCACACCGAAGTTATCGCTACCGGAAGCTCGGCTCATGGCGAAGCGTTCGTGCGGGCGCTGCGTTCTGCGGTGGTGATGGTCAATGCTTCTTCGCGCTTCTCTGATGGCGGCGAGCTCGGCCTTGGTGCGGAGATCGGCATTTCCACGACTCGCCTGCATTCCTACGGCCCGATGGGTCTGGAGGCGCTGACGGTGGAGCGCTTCGTTGTGCGCGGCGAGGGGCAGGTCAGGCATTCGTTGAAGTAGTTGTGGCAACCAAACTTGGTGGCCCAGGTGAGCCGCGAGGCACCCACAGCTTTGGCGTGTACAAAGCTCCAAGACTTTCAACACTCTCAGCGTCGCGGCTTACGCCGCTCCCACAAGAAGCGTAAGCCACGGGTGCGCCGCGCTTACCGGGGCCAGGTTGCTTCCGCGAATAAAAAAGCCGCCGATTCATATCGGCGGCTTTCATGTTTCAACGGCAGTTTACTTCCAGTGATCTTCCAACTGCTGCGGTTTGCAGGCAAACCACGCACCGGTCAGCAATACACCCGAACAGCAGGCGAGGAAGGCAAATGACCATGCCCAGCCATCGCTCATGCCGTGCAGCCATCCAAACAACAGCGGGCCCAGGCTTGCCAGGCTGTAGCCGACGCCCTGCATGAAGCCGGACAGTGCCGCCGAGCCGGCCTGGCTGCGCGTGCGCAGGTTGATCAGGGTCAGGCCGAGCGGGAAGGTCGATGGGCCAAGGCCGGCGATGACGGCCCATAGCAGCGGTGCGCTCATTGGTGCCCACAGCAGGCCGGCAAAGGCAATCATGTTCAACACGAACACCATCACCGCAATCGGGAAGGGGTTGCGCATGCGCACCGCCAATGCGGGCACCAGCAGCGAGGGCAGCAGGCCGATGGCCGAATACACCGCCACCATCACGCCTCCGAAGGATTCACTGGCACCGGCTTCCACCATTACCTTCGGCAACCAGGTGAACAGTGAATACGTGCCCAGCGAGGTCATGCCGAACATCAGTGCCATGCCCCAGCCGAGTTGCGTCTTCCAGACGCGGCCAGCGGCGTGCTCGGTGCTGGTGGTGATTGCTTCCGCGCGTGGGGCGCTGCGTGCGAGCAGGATCCAAGGCAGCAATGCGGCCAACGACAGCAGTGACCACATGCCAAGCGAGATGCGCCAATCGAATTGATCAGCCACCGGCACCGCCAGCAGCGCCGGCACCATCGTGCCGGCCTGCAGCACGGTGATGTAGATCGTGCTCAGCGTGCCCACGCGGTCGGCGAAGTAGCGTTTCACCAGCGGTGGCACCACCACGTTGCCCATGCCCATGCCGGCCAGGGCGATCGCCGAGCCCAGCAGGAGCACGCCGACGTTGCCGGAGAAGGCGCGCAGTAGCAGGCCGATGGTGGCCAGCACCATGGTCAGCACGGCAGTGCGTTCCAAGCCGATGGCGCGGGTGATACGCGGCGTGGCCAGGCCAAACACGGCGAAGGCGGCGGTCGGCATCATGCCGAGCACACCGGTCATGGTGCTGCCGAAATCGAAGACGTGGCCGAGCCGGTCCAACAACGGGGTCAGCGAGGTGACCGCGCTGCGCAGGTTGGCCGAGACCAGCACGATTGCGATGAACGCCAGCAGGCGGCCCTTGAACAGGGGGTGCCGGATGAGGGACTGGGCGGGCGTGGACATTGCTTACTCCGACGCGGTGGGTGGCGTCGTTTGAAACCCACCAATAACAAAAGCCGACCAGAGGCCGGCTTTTGTCAAATTGGTCGGGGAGACAGGATTCGAACCTGCGACCTCTACGTCCCGAACGTAGCGCTCTACCAGACTGAGCTACACCCCGAAGGAGCCGCCTATAATAGCGGTGAACCTCGTGCCTTGCAAGTTCTTTTGTTCAGCCAACGCTGCCTGCAAGGCGTGGTGCGTTGACTGCCAGCAACTGTGTACTGGCGAATAAAAAGCCTGGAAAACGTTGCCGTTATTCCAGGCTTTTTTACCGACCCTTTGGTCGGGGAGACAGGATTCGAACCTGCGACCTCTACGTCCCGAACGTAGCGCTCTACCAGACTGAGCTACACCCCGCGAAGGGAGCCGGAAAGATACGCTCAGTCCGGCGTTTTGGCAATACCTTCACGCAGTTTTTCAGCGCTTTGCATCGATCTTGTTTGCTTCGCGCGCTTCAAACCACATGCCGTTGAGGATGGCGACCGTCGCAGCGAGGCCAGCACCCAGAATCCAAGCGAAGTACCACATGAGTTGTCTCCTTAGTGTTGTCGTTGCGGATCAGTAGGCGTTCGGGTTTTCACCCATTTCTTCCAGCGTGGTCTTGCCCTTCAGTACGCGGTACACCCAGGTGGTGTAGGCGATGATGATCGGCAGGAAGATCACGGTGGCCAGCAGCATCACCCACAGGGTCAGGTGGCTGGAGGAACCGTCCCACACCGTCAGGCTGGAGCCTGGCTGGGTGGAGGAGGGCAGCAGGAACGGGAAGATCGCAAAGCCAACGGTGAAGATGATGCCGGCAATGGAGGCACCGGAGGCGATGAAGGCCAGGCCGCCACGACGCTTGCGCAACAACACAGCACTGGCCAGCGCACCCAGCAGGCCCACCACCGGCGCCAGGATCGTGACCGGCATGGTGCTGTAGTTGTGCAGCCAGCCTCCAGCCTGCGTAAACTCAGCCGTCTTCAACAGCGGGTTGCTGGCACCGTCGGTAACCACCTGCGAGGTGATCTGGTAACCCGGCAGGCCGAAGGCAACCCAGGCACCGGCAAGGGCGAACAGTACGAACGAGGCGATGGCGGCGATGCTGCCGATCTTTGCCGAACGCTCAGCGACCGGGCCGCTGGTCTTGAGCACCAGCATGGCCGCACCGTGCGACACCAGCATCGCCACGCTGACCAGGCCAGCCAGCAGGGCGAACGGGGTCAACAGGCCGAGCAGGTTGCCGGTGTAGAACACGCGCTGGGTGTCATCGAAGTGGTACGGCACGCCAAGCAGCACGTTGCCAACCGCCACGCCCATGATCAGCGCCGGGATGAAGCCGCCGATGAACAGCGCCTTGTCCCAGTTGTTGCGCCAGCGCTGGCTGGGCATCTTGCCGCGGTACTTGAAGCCGACCGGGCGCAGGATCAGGGCGAACAGGATCAGGAACATCGCCAGGTAGAAGCCGGAGAAGCTCACCGCATACAGCGGCGGCCAGGCGGCGAAGATCGCGCCGCCACCGAGTACCAGCCACACCTGGTTGCCTTCCCATACCGGGCCGATGGTGTTGATCACCAGGCGGCGCTCTTCATCGGTCTTGGCCACGAACGGCAGCAAGGTGCCAACGCCCAGGTCGAAACCGTCCATCACCGCGAAGCCGATCAGCAGCACGCCAAGCAGCAGCCACCAGATCACGCGTAGCGTCGTGTAGTCCAGAAGAATGAATTCCATGTGTGTTCTCCTGCCTTATGCCTGGCCGTTGCCGGCGGCATTGGCGTGGTTGTTTGCGACGGCCGACTGCTGCAGCGAGGGCAGGATGTCGTCCGGGCCCTTGCGGATGGCCTTGAGCATCAGCTTGATTTCGATCACCAGCAGCACCGTGTACAGGGCGGTGAAGCCGACCAGCGTTGCCAGGATTTCGTAAACGGCCAGACCGGAAGCGGCGTAGAAGGTCGGCAGCACGCCATCAACAGCCCACGGCTGGCGGCCGTACTCGGCGATGAACCAACCGCATTCGATGGCGATCCACGGTGCCGGCAGCGACCACAGGGCAACCCGCAGGAAGGTGCGCTTGTCCTCGAAGTTGTTGCGGCAGGAGTAGTAGAAGGCCAGGGCGAAGAAGCCAATCATGTAGATGCCGAGGCCGACCATGATGCGGAAGGTCCAGAACAGCGGGCCAACCGTCGGCACCGTATCCAGCGCAGCCTGTGCAATCTGCTCGGGGGTGGCGTTCTCGATGTCGTCGCGGTAACGCTTCAGCAGCAGGCCGTGGCCCAGATCCTGCCAATGACGGTCAAAGACCTCGCGGGCTTCAACATCGTTCTTGTCGGCGCGGATGCGTTCCAGTGCGGCGTAGGCGATCTGACCACCCTTGACGCGACCCTCGGCCTGCTTGACCAGGTCCAGGATGCCCGGGATCTCCTCATCCAGCGAACGGGTGGCGATCAGGCCCATCACGTACGGAATCTGCACTTCGAAGTCGTTGCGCTGTTCCTGCTGGTTCGGGATTCCGAATGCAGTGAACGGCGCCGGAGCCGGATGGGTATGCCACATGCCTTCGATGGCAGCCAGCTTCATCTTCTGGTTTTCGGCCGTGGCGTAACCGGATTCGTCACCCAGCACGGCGACCGAGATGGACGCCAGCAGGCCGAACGCCGAAGCGACAGCGAACGAGCGGCGGGCGATGTCACGGTGCTTGCCGCGCAGCATGAAGAAGGCCGAGATCGACATCACGAACATCGCGCCAGCCACATAACCGGCCGAGACGGTGTGCACGAACTTGGCCTGGGCAACCGGGTTCAGCAGCACGGCGGCGAAATCCACCACTTCCATGCGCATCGTTTCCGGGTTGAACACCGCACCCACCGGGTACTGCATCCAGCCGTTGGCGATCAGAATCCACAGCGCCGACAGGTTGGTGCCGAGTGCCATCAACCAGGTCACGGTCAGATGCTGCACCTTGGACAGGCGGCCCCAGCCGAAGAAGAACAGACCGATGAAGGTCGCTTCCAGGAAGAACGCCATCAGGCCTTCAATGGCCAGCGGCGCGCCGAAGATGTCACCCACATAGTGGCTGTAATAGGACCAGTTCATGCCGAACTGGAACTCCATCACGATGCCGGTACCCACACCCATGGCGAAGTTGATGCCGAACAGCACGCCCCAGAACAGGGTCATCCGGCGCCAGACATCCTTGCCGGTCATCACATAGACGCTCTCCATGATCGCGATCATGAAAGAGAGCCCCAGCGTGAGCGGGACGAAAATGAAGTGGTACATCGCGGTCAGCGCGAACTGTAGACGTGACAGTTCTACGACTGTTGAGTCGATCATGGCCTGGCTACCTCGTGGGAATTGGGCGTCATGGAGTGGCTGGGAGGGGTTCTATGGCAGCAATACTCCCCGTTCAGGCCTGCCAATGCCTTGATCTGGATCAATGTGGGCTGGCTGTCCAACGCCGATCGTGCAGGGCCGGCAGGCTGGGTACGGCTTGCTTACAATCACGTAGATCTCCTTCACCTGAGTTGTCAGTCTTGAGCGAAGTTCCACATTCCAACACGGTGCAACAGCAACGCCGCGTACAGCAGCAGTGGCTGGCGGCTCTGGCGTCCGGGGCCCGGTCACAGCAGCGTTTGGCGGCCTTGGCCGTCTGTACTTCAGGTGCGCTGCTGATCGTGCAGGCTGGCGCCATTGCCTGGTTGATCCAGAGCATAGTCGTGGAACGGCTGAATTGGGTACAGGTAGTTCACGGTTTCTGGATACTGGCGGCCGTGCTGGTGCTGCGCAGCCTGCTCGGCGGGGTCGCCCAGACCGCCGCCGGCAAGGTCGCCGACAGCGCCAAACTGGCGCTGCGCGAGCAGGTTTACCGGCGTTTGCTGGCACGCGGACCGTTGTGGCTGCGCCGTCAGCGCACGGGTGAGTTGGGCGAGCTGCTGCTGTCGCATGGCGATGCCATCGAGGGCTACTACGCCGGTTTCCAGCCGGTGCGGGTCGAAGTGGTGGTGGTGCCGCTGCTGATTGCCGCCGCCGTGGCCTATGTGGACTGGGTGGTGGCGCTGATCTTCATCTTCACCGCGCCGCTGGTGCCGTTCTTCATGATGCTGGTGGGCTGGGGCGCCGAGGCGGCCGGTCGGGCACAGCTGGGTGAGCTGGCGCGCATGAGCGGCCACTTTGCCGACCGCATCAAAGGTTTGGGGCTGCTGCGCCTGTACGGGCGCGGTGAAGCCGAGCTGGAAGGGGTTGCCGCCGCCGCTGATGGCGTGCGCGAGCGCACCATGAAAGTGCTGCGCATCGCCTTCCTGTCCTCGACCGTGCTGGAGTTCTTTGCCTCGGTCAGCGTGGCGATGGTGGCCCTGTACCTGGGGTTGAGCTATCTGGGCCTGATGTCCTTGCACTCGGTGGTGCCGACCCTGGGCACCGGCATGTTCTGCCTGCTGCTGGCGCCGGAGTTCTACGCGCCGCTGCGGCGGCTGGCCGCGCATTACCACGACCGTGCCAATGCGTTGGCGGCAGCGGCCGAAGTCGAGCGCCTGCTGGCTGACGATCAGGATGCTGCTGCGGCAACTTCCGTCGCTGCGTCCCTGGTAGCGCCGGAGCCGGCGCAGTTGCACGCGCCGCTGGTGTCGGTACGCAGTGTCGTGCTGCGCCCGCAAGGCGCCACCCACGATGTGTTGAAGGACTTCTCGCTCGAGATTGGCGACGGTCAGCGCCTGGCCCTGATCGGCCCCAGTGGCAGTGGCAAGAGCACCTTGCTGGAAGCCCTGGCCGGCTGGCTGCCGCCGCGCGAAGGTCGCATTGTTGTCCGCGACGGCGTGCGCATCGGCTACGCAGGCCAGCGTCCCTATCTGTTCCACGGCTCGATTGCCGACAACCTGCGCATGGCCGACCCGGCAGTAAGCGCTGCGCGCCTGCAGGCGGTGGCTGAAGTGGCCCAGGTGATGCGCTTTGCCCAGTATCTGCCCTTGGGCTTGAACACGGTGATCGGTGAGCGCGGCTTTGGCCTGTCCGGTGGCGAAGCGCGACGGATTGGACTGGCGCGGCTATTGCTGCTGGAGCCGGATCTGTTCTTGCTTGACGAACCCACCGCCTTCCTCGATCCGCAGACCGAAGCGGATCTATTGCAGGCCCTGGCCGCGCATACGCGTGGTCGCACGGTGCTGATGGCCACCCATAGCGAGGCGGCGATGCGCTGGGCCGACAAGATCATCGATCTGCAGGACAGCGTGCAGGTTGCAGTGCAGGGAGCGCGCGCATGAGCCCGCAGACGATGCGTGATGTATTCAAGCGCCACCGCTGGCGGCTGGCGTTGGCGACGGCGTTGCTGTTCACCACCATGCTGGCGGGGGTTGGCCTGCTGGGTTTGTCTGGTGGCTTCCTCACCGCCGCAGCGTTGGCTGGTGCCTTGGGCATGGGGGGCACTTTCAATTTCTTTTCACCGTCGGCCGGCATTCGTGCATTGACGATGGCGCGCATCGTGTCGCGCTATTTCGAAAAACTGGTCGGCCACGATGCGACCTTGCGGATTGCGCGTGACCTGCGCGTGTGGTTCTTCCAGCGTGCACTGCCGTTGGCGCCTGCCCGACTGGGCAGCAGTCGTACCGGTGAGTTGCTGGCGCGGTTGATCACCGATATCGGCGAAGTCGATGGTTTGATGGTGCGCGCCATCAGTCCTTTGTTGGCCTTGGCGGGCATCGCGCTGGCAACGGTGGGAGCGGCTGCTTTGATCTACTGGCCGGCGGCGCTGCTGTTGCTGGTGCTCGCCTTATTGGTGGGCATCGGCGTGCCAGTGTTCGCGGTGCGCCGTGGCGACGCGGTCGAGGCCGAGCGCGCGCAGCAGCGCGCCAGCCTGCGCACGCTGGCATTTGAAGGCCTGGAAGGCGCGGCTGATCTCACCGCCCTGGATGCCCGCGATGATTGGGCGTTGCGTGTGGATGCAGCAGCGCAGCAGCTGGCGCGCAGCGATCAACGACGTCGTGGCCGTCTGATCGGTGGCAACGTACTGCACTCGGCGCTGGCTGGGCTTGGCCTGTTGGCGATGCTCTGGCTTGCCTTGACGGCGTTCCAGGCTGGCAAGGTGGAGGCGCCATTCGCCGCAACGCTGGTATTCCTGACCGTTGCGCTGTTGGAAGTTTCCGCAGGCAGTGGCATTGCCTGGCAGGCCCTGCAGTCGGCGCGGGTCGCAGGCAAGCGTCTGCGGCAGATTGTTGATCAGGCACCAGCCGTGCAGGACCCGGCCCGGCCTCGCGCCGTGGTTGCGGGTGCCGCCGCGGTTGTGTTCGAGCAGGTGGTGTTTGCCTGGCCGGGTGAGACGCGGCGCCTGCTCGATGGCGTGGATCTGCAGTTGGCGCCGGGTGATCGCATCGCGATTCGTGGCGACAGCGGTTGCGGCAAGACGACCTTGTCCGCCCTGCTGCTGCGGCTATGGGACCCGCAGCAGGGGGCAGTGCGCTTCGGTGGTGTCGATCTGCGTGAGTTCGCCCAGGACGATTGGTATCGACAGATTGCCTGGTTGCCACAAGGGGCGCCGGTGTTTGCAGGCAGCATTGCGGACAATCTGCGGTTGGGTGATCCGCAGGCCAGCGACGACGCGCTGTGGGCGGTACTGGCGCAGGTGCGCTTGAACGATTGGGCGCAGCAACAAGGCGGGCTCGCCGCTTGGGTGGGTGAGAACGGTGCCACCATGTCGGCGGGTCAGGCGCGGCGTTTAGCCTTTGCGCGTGCCTTGCTGCGCAACGCGCCGATCATGGTGCTGGACGAGCCGACCGAAGGCCTGGACGTGGATACCGCGCATGCGCTGCTGCTCGATCTGGCCGTGGCGCTGGGTCAGCGCAGCCTGTTGATGATCACCCACGACCGCTTGCCCGAAGGTGTGGTGCAGCGCGAGTACCGGTTGCAGCAGGGGCGGTTGAGCCTGCAGTAGCAAGCGTTGAGCCGGGTTGTGCCCGGCTGTTTAGACCTCCGGCTTGCGATGCGCAGGCGTGCGTCGTCAGCTGCGTTTGTTTCTACGCAAGCGTTTGAAAGCGTAGGCGACAATGCTGGCTGTCGGTAGGGTAACCATCGGCCCGAACAGGAAGGCCAGACCATCCTGGGCATCGCGGTGGCCGGTCACGTCCCAGACAAAGCGCAGGCCAAGATAGGGGGCGAGCAGGCCGCCGAGCAGGGCGGCAAACAGCACGGCAAGCCAGGTTCGCCGGCACAAGGCGCCGGCCGCCAAGCCCAGGCCGATGCTGGCTGCTGCTGCGACCAGCCAGAAGGTCATGCTGGGTTCCTGCTATTCGGGCTGAGGGCGGGGTTGGTCATCATTGCGATTCACTGCATGGGCTGGCGGATGATGGTTTTCCACTTCTCCGGCGCGGCCCTTCTGATGTCACTCAAGTAGATCTCATGGTGCTTGCCGCGCAATGCGGATCGTTCGCCGATGAAAGCATGCAGGCGCTCGATCGCTGGTCCCTCATCGGCGAAGGGACCAACATGCAGCAGCTGCGCACATCGTCCTTCGTGAAACGTCTCGAAGCGCAGCTTTGACAGGCTGGCAAGTGACTTCTTCTGCAATGCGATGATCGCGGATTCCACGTCCTGCCCGCACACGTCCTGCGGTTGCATGATCATCATGGTCCACAGCCAATGCTGCTTCTCATCGCGCTGGAAGGCCGCCATGTCATCAGCCCACCACAGTCCCTCCAGCGGCATCACGGCGTAGTCCAGTCGCCCGGCTTTCTTGAGTGCGAACTTGATGGTGTAGGCGATGGAGAACAGCGCCTCCACGGCATCCCTGTAATCCTGCGAGGTGTTCGGATTGCCAGCGCCGTCGATCATCAGGAAGTTGAAGGCAGGCACGTCGACCTCGGCAATGGCCTTGGCCGAGGGCTGGTAGAGGTGCTTCAGCTGGCGCTTGAGATCGATCTTGTCCATGAGCACGTCCGGATTGGCTGGTACTGGGCGACGGAGAGGTTGGGACGGTCCCTAGCGGCTGCTTCCATCCACGTAGGGGCGCGATTGCAGGATGAGTATGTCATCGCCAACCACTGCCCATTCGATGTCCTGGTCGACTCCGCCCAATGCCTGTTTGGTACGGTTGCCTACGGCTGCCAGCCTCGCGATCAAGGCGTCGGTCAACACTTGGCGGGAGCCGGTCAGCGCCACCTCGCGGACACCGCCGCTGGCATTGGCGACCAGTTGGGTGTCCTCCGCGGAGCGGCTGAGCACCTGTACGGCCTTGGACCAGTTCGAATACATCACCTGCTCGGCCTGTCGCTTGCCTTCCACCACCCGGATGCCGAGGCCGCGCTTGGCCGAGATATAGGTGATGTGGCGATGTCCTGCATCAAATGGGTCGCGGGTGATCATCACCCCGGAACTGTCCGAGGGCGCGGCCAGCTGCACCAGTACCGCCATCGCCACTGCATCTTGGCCCAAACCAGCAGCGCGGCGTGCTTCGTAGGCCTCGAAGTTGTAGACCGACGCCCATACCGTCTGCACTGCGCGCACCAGCGTATCGGCAGCGATCACGTTGGGCACGGTCGTGTACAGGCCGGCGCCGCTGAAATTCGGCAGGTCCTCCGAGTTGGAAGAGCTGCGCACGAACACGCCGCGGCCCCGCAATTGGCTCTGCCACTGCGATTGCAGGCTGCGGACCAGTGCCGGGTCGGGGGTGGCACCGCTGATCTCCGACCGTAGCGCGGCAAGCGCCTCGCGGCGGACCTTGGCATCGCTGGCGAAGCCGGGCTGCTGCTGCAATGCGGCCAGCCGCTCGCTGATGCGCAGTCTCTGCATTGCAGATTGGTAATGCGAGAAGGGGACACAGAATCCATCCGGGACCCGCGCGGAGGGCGGCAATGCGGATTTCAATGTGCCCAGATTGGCCGCCTTGACCCCGCAATGGCTGCTGTCCCTGGCGCGAAGCGCCGAAAGCGGCTTCAGCGCGGTTATCGATACGTCGGGCCGTGGCAGATTGCGCACGGCTGCCTGCGTGGTTGTGGAGGGCGTGTTGGCCGGACGAAGGGCTGGCCGCACCTTGTAGTCATTGTTAGTGACTTCCAGCTCGATCCATTGTCCGTCGTAGACGCGCAAAGCAGCCTGCGCGTCGCGGACATAGACGTTGGGGATACGCCACCCCTTGGCAAGCAGGTTGACGTGCGACAACAGCGTCGATGGGCGTTGGGTGACAAGGCCGGCTACCGGCGACAGCGAGATCGGAACCTCGTCCAGTACCACGATGTCCTGCGGCGACAGGTCGCTTGCCTGTTCGATCGAGCCGACGATGCGCAGGCGGCCCTGTGCGATACCCGTGTTCAAGGGCAGGAAGGGCTGCTCGCGCAGCAGTGCTTCCTGGGTGATGAAGGGTAGGCCGGCGGAGCGGGCGGTTTGCTCGTGCAGCGTGGAATTGGTCTTGAAACGGATCGCCTCGTAGAACGAGCCCCGCACCAACTGATCGGTCTGCCTGAGCAGTGCGGCTGTCAGCTGGTCGCCTTCCCAGAACTCGTAGGTATAGCCAGGCAGATCGCGCTGCCAGCTCACCGTGCCGAACAGGAAGCGCCGCTGCGGGTCCTTGTACTGCGCGTTGAGCGTGGCCTTGTTCAGGTGCGGCAGCAACCGTTCGCGCCGCACGAAGTTCTCGTGCAACTCGTAGCGCTGCGTATTGATGTAATGGATACGGGCCGGATCGCGGCGGTCGATGGTGAATATCAGGTGGGGCATTTCCAACGGCGTGCCCGGGTTGTAGATCCGGGCAAGACGCATGAAATCCTCGCGGCTGGCTATGCGCGGCAATTGCGCCGGGGCTTGGGCGTTGTCGATGGCGGGTGCGGTGGTGCCCTGCCTGGCCTCGTAAGGCGAGGGCTTGCGTGCGGTTTGCGCCAGCGCGGTCGGCATCGCTGCGAGGAGGAGGGCACTGAGGGCGACAAGATGCAGGCAAGCGAGGCGGAGTGCGGACTTCATACGGGCTCGATCCATGATGCCGTGTTGGAGCTGGGGAGCGCAGATGATAAGCGACCGGTATCTGCACGGCTCGGCTGCACAGCCAGGCCATGATCGGTCTTCAAGCTGGAAGTCGCAGAATCCATTGGCATGGTCGGCGACTTGCTGGCCCGGAGAAAGCGTTTCACCTCCAAACCTGAGGAAGCGGTGGCTGTTTTTGGGTGCTCGGCCGGAGTTCCCGGGTGCGCTGGCATTGCGGCTGCGTGCTTAGTGGGGAAGGCTCAGTCTGCCGCTGGCAAGGAGCCAGATTGCGGTGACATTGAGTACGACCGTCAGCCAGAACATGAGCTGGAAGCTGGACTTGCTGGTCTTGTGGCGGAACAGCCCCTGGCCGATCAGCGCGCCCGGCCAGCCACCGAGCAGGGAGATCAGGTGCAAGGTGTTTTCGGGCGTGCGCTGCTCACCGCGGGCAGCTGCGCCCTTGTCGTAGAGATAGAAGCCCAGCGCTACGACGCTCATCCCGCCAATCACCGGCAAGGTCCATTCGGGTATCAACTTGGCAATCCATAGTCCCAGTACGCAGAGCAGGGCACATACGCCCAGCAGGACATGCGGCAGGCGGGCGGTGAACGGAGGCTGCTTGGGCTTGGAAGTGACGGTTTTGGTGGCGCTTGCCGAACGCACCGCGATGGCATTGAAACGGCCGCGTCCATCCTTGCGCAGCGCGTAGCTGATCAGCATGCCGTCAGTCGGGCGTTGCGTGCGCTGCTCGAAGGCTTTGATATGGACGAAGGCGCGGTCACCACCGCCGTTCGGAACCACGAATCCGAAGCCCTTGTCATCGTTCCAATCCTGCAGCCGACCTTGATAACGCATTGAGCTTGCCCTTGTTTGTCGCCGCTATTGCAGCGCAAACATGGGTAGCTGTGAAGCCCTGTTCCTGCATGGGAACTGTTCTTTGTGGGAGCGGCATAAGCCGCGAAGCTGGCAATGCTGAAGGTCTTTGCATGTTTGCCATCTGATGAAGCCTTTGCTTCGCGGCTTACGCCGCTCCCACAAAAAAAGCCGGCTGCATCGTTCATTTTCTTGCGTTTAGCACTACGGATGAATCGAGCCCTTTCAAGGCTCGTCGCGCACCCGCAGGAAGCGCGGGAAACGCGGCAACCCGTGCACGGTCAGCCCGTTGTACCGATAGGTCACCTGGCTGCCGATCGGCGGTGGATCGGCACGCTGCGCATCACTCAGACCGCTGCCGAGGCGGAACTGTGCACCGCTGTCGGCACGCACCAGCAGCGCGCCGACCATGCTGGCGTACTTGCCCTTGCCAGGGACATAGCCGATCACGCGCGCTTCGGCATCGTCATACAGTTTGAGTTTGAACAAGCCAGCGCTGCGACCATCGCTGTAGCGATTGTCCTGATGATGCAGCATCAGGCCTTCGCCGCCGGCCTGGACGACGCTGCGCAGGTGTCGGTGCAGGCTCTCTGTATCTGGCAGGCGGCGTTGCTCTATGGCGAGCAGGTAGGGGTTGGCTTGATTGGCGATGATCCGGCGGAGCTGGGCGTGGCGCCGGGCGAAGCCATCGGTTGCAGTAGGCAGATCGAAGGCCATGAAGCGTAGGGTGCGCCACTGCGCTTCGTCGGTCGTGCTGCTGCGGATGAGCGCACTGGTGGCTTCGAACTGACCGCGCGCCATCCACAATTCGCCGTCGATCGCCTGCTTGGGCCAGCCCTGGGTAAACCATGCCGGCGTCGGGATGCGGTGACCGGCGCGGGTCCAGAGCGCGTGGCCGTCCCAGCGTGCGCGCACGCCGTCGAGTTTCTCGCTGACCAGATAGAGGGATACATCCGGCCCGTCCTGCCAGCTGCTGGCCAGCATCAAGGGTGGCGCGGCAGCGAGCGCCGTGTTGAGCGAGCTGGCCAGCAAGAAAAGTAGAATCAGGAGGAAACGTCGCATGCTCGGCCCCGGTTGTCGGAAGCTCAAGCGTGCTTTGCAGTCAGTGCAGGCGACCATCAGCGGCCGCCTGCATCCAAGATCGGTGTACTGGCTATGCGTTCGTCGGCAGTGCCTGCAGAAACTGCGCTACTGCTGGCCCGAAGCGGTCGTAGTCCACCAGGAAGGCGTCATGGCCCTGTGGTGAATCCATACCGATGAACTGCGCGTCGGCGCCGCCTGCGCGTAGGCCGTCGGCGATCTGCTGCTGCTGTTCTACCGGGAACAGGATGTCGGTATTGGCGCCGATGGCAAGTGCGCGCTCAACGCGGATCTTCGCCAGCCCGGCCAATACATTGCCATCGGCGTATTCGGCCAGATCGAACCAGTCCATGGATCGACCGAGGTAGAGATAACAGTTCGGGTCGAAGTTGCGCACGAAGCGGCGGGCGTGGCCTTCCAGATAGCTCTCGACCTGGAATTCCAGGCCGAACGGGTCTTCGTCGGTCTGGTCCGAGTCCAGTCGCACGCGGCCGAAGCGGCCATCCCATTCCAGCGCCGAGCGATAGGTGATGACGCCGAGTTTTCGCGCCATGCGCATGCCCGATTCCGGGTAATGCACTTCGTCGTAATCGCCGTTGTTCCATGCCGGATCGAGGCGGATTGCTTCGCGTTGCAGCGAACGGATGGCGATCGAGAACGGCAGGGCGCGGGCGCTGCCGGAAATGTTGATGTGGCTGCGGGCGATGCCCGGGTGTTGCAGCAACACCGCCAGTGCGGTCATGCCGCCCATCGAGTTGCCGATCAGGCAGGCCAGCTGGGTGATGCCAAGTGCGCGCACGACTTCGGCGGCGGCGTTGGCCACGTCTTCAATCGACAACTCGGGGAAGGACAGCCGGTAGGTCTTGCCGGTGGCGGGGTCCAGCGAGGCCGGGCCGGTAGAGCCCTTGCAGCTGCCCAGCGAGTTGACGCAGATGACGAACCAGCGGTTGGTATCAATTGGCTTGCCGGGGCCAAGCATCGGCTCCCACCAGCCGTTGGCGGGGTTGTCGGCATTGCTGGCAGCGTGTGCATCCGGCGAGAGGCCGGTGACGATCAGGATGGCGTTGCTGGCATCGGCGGCCAACTTGCCCCAGGTTTCGTAGGCAACGTGGGCGCCGACAAGGCTGCCCCCGCGCTTCATCGGGAATGGGGAAGACAGCGCATGGAAGCGGCTGCCGACAGGGGTGAATTCAGTCATCTGCCAATTTTAACGGGGATGCCGGGCGCATCTTCGCATGGATGATAACCAGTGGTTATCACGCTATTCCGGCGAGGAGGGCGCGGCAGCGGAGCGTGCTGGGGCTGAATGCCAAGCCAGTCCTGCGCGCACGGGTAGATGGTCGGAGCCAATGTCGGGCCCACGTTGGCGGAAGGTGCCGGCCAACTGCGAAGAAACCAACACATGATCAATACCGATGCCGATCAGCCCTGCTCCTTCGCTTGGGTAGGTAGGGGCGCTGCCGGTAACGCGTAGCAGCTGATGTCGTTGGGCTGCATACAAGGCGCGGGACCATGGTGTCGCATTGAGGTCGCCCGCAACGATAAGTGGTTGGGCCGTGGACTGGGCAAGTTCGCGTAGCAGTTGATCGCGTGCGCGGAACTTGCGTACTGCCATTGGCGGCTTGGGGTGCGCTGCGATCAGGCGTATCGATTGGCCATGAAGGACGATCCGCGTTTCCAGATGCAGGGCACCGAGCGCATCGCTGTAAAGGCGTTGGTCGTGCAAGGGCCGGTCGGAGAGGATGCCGAGCCCGAGCGGGGAGTCCTGAGCGTGTATTGCTGCGTGAGAGAAGCCGCCGTTCGCCGCCGCAGCCAGTTGCTTGGCATAGGTGGGCGAAAGCTCGGTCAATACGACGATATTGGCTGGATGTGTGTGCAACCATTCCAGCAGGCGATGAGGGTCACGTTGGTGGATGTTGACGTTGGCGACCACTACTACCAGTTCGGTAGGTCGCAAGGTTTCCGTGCCTGGACGACTTGCGGTAAGCTACGGCAGCGCAGCAAATGGTAGCGCCCACAGCCAAGGTCGCTGGTTGATAGCGATCAGCGTGCAGCTCAAGCCCCAGGCCACGGCGTACCACGGCTGCCAATGGGTGAGCAGGTCCAGAGCCCAGGCCAAACCGTCGTTGCCGGGAAACCAGGCCCGCTGCAGGGGCGGCAGCATTCCAAACAGAGCTAGGGCAGCCAAACATCTCAGTAGCGTGCGCAGTGAACGATGCATGCCGGTGATGCCTTGCCATCGCCGGGGTTTGGACCTGCTCTCGGTCAAGGCGTCCATGCCTGATGGCTCAGGGTTTGCCGCCGATCTGAAGATCCAGCGGAGCGCTTGCTGGCAGTTTTACCCTTACTGCATGTGATTCCACATCGTCCTGTCCGCGCATCGCCGTGCCGCTGCTGGACAGGCGCGCGAATACTTCCACTTCCTGCAGGTCGGACAGCTTCTGCGTGGGCATCGGGCTGTCGCCGTCGTCGAGGGTGACGGTCAGCGGCGCTGCCTGTGCAGGGTGGCGCTCGACGGCGACCGGCATTGGCGGCCCGCCGGGGATGCGGGCGATGACGAACACAGTTTCCTTGCCGGAGGCGGCGCGTTCGGCCAAGGCAGGAGCCAGGGTTACTGTTACGGTGATGCCAGCACCCGCAGCGTTTGCTGGAGCCGCTGTTGTTGCCGCTGTGCCAGTCTGCGCGGTGGTCGGTGCTTTGCCACGGGCGATATCGATCTGTGCCTGCAGCGCGTTTGCTGCGGCGGGCTCCAGCCTTGGCAGCAGGCTTTCCCAGGTCTGCGCGGCCTGTTCGTTCTGGCCTTGCTGGCGCTGCACGATGCCGGTTAGCCAGATGACCCGCTCGTTGTCCGGTGCGATCTGGCGGGCGCGGGCAAGCCACTGCTGGGCGGTGTCGTCGAACAGGAATTTGGGATCGGCCTGGGCGCGGGTCTGTGCGGCTTCGAGCAGCAGGCCTGGTTCATCCGGCGCCAGCTGTACGGCGCGCTGGTAGGCCGCGGCGGCATCAGGGATCTTGCCAATCTCCAACTGCGAGCGGGCCAGCAGCACCCAGCCGTCAACGCGCTCCGGGTTCTGCTTCAGGGCGTCCTGCAGTTGGGCGATGCCTTCTTCGATGGTCTGCGGCGCGGCGGCAGCTTCAGGTTGCGGCTGCATCGCTGCCGGGGTTCCCAACAACTGGTACAGGCCCAGCGTGGCGACCAGCGCCATCGCAACCAGGCTGCCCCATATCCGCCGTTTGCCGGCGCGCCACAGCGGCCACAAGGTGATGCCGGTTGCCACTACCGCCAGCACTGCAGCGCCTGCCATGAACCCGGTATTCACCATTCGCGTTCTTCCTGACTGCCGTCGTCATTGGCCGAGACAGGTACGGCGCGGCCACGCCGCCGTACATATACGATCAACAGCACGGCGCCGGCCAGCAACAACAGGCCGGGACCGAACCAGAGCAGGGCGGTGCTGGCTTCCAGTTGCGGGCGGTACAGCACGAACTCGCCGTAACGGTCGACCAGGAATTGCTTGATCTCGGCATCGCTGCGGCCTTCGTGCATCAGCTTGAGCACTTCGCGACGCAGGTCGTGGGCGATCTGCGCGTTGGAATCGGCCAGCGATTGGTTCTGGCATTGCACGCAGCGCAGCTCGGCGGTGAGTGCGTGGAAGCGTACTTCCTCGGCGCGGTCGCGGTATTGCAATGGGCTGGGGTCGCCGGCTGGCTGCGCGCTGGCACTGAAAGCCAGGCACATCCACAGCAACACACCAGCCCACGCTTTCATCGGGCGGCTCCCAGATCCGGTGCGCCGTGTTTGCCACCGGCGGCGGCTTCGACTTTTTCCAGTGCCGGAATCAGTTGCTCGTCCATGACCTGCTGGGTGATGGCACCGCTGTACTTCCAGCGCACGATGCCGCTGCCGTCGACCAGGAAGGTTTCCGGTGCGGCGGCGATGCCCCAGTCCAGTGCGGCGCGGCCTTCCTGGTCGGCCAGCACCACCATGTACGGATTGCCCAACTGCTCCAGCCAGCGCAGTGCTTCGCTGGGCTCGTCCTTCCAGTTGTAGCCGATCACGCGCACGCGCTTGGTTTCGGCAAAACGGGTGAGGATGGGGTGTTCGTCGCGGCAGGTCGGGCACCAGCTGCCCCAGACATTGAGTAGATAGGGTGCGCCGCGCAGCTGCTTGTCGGTGACATGCACGCTGGGGTCATGCAACACCGGCAATGAGAATTCCGGGGCAGGTTTTCCGATCAATGCCGACGGAAGACTGTCGCGATCGGGTTTGCCGGAGCGGCTGACGCCGTACAGCATCAAGCCCATCAGGCCGAGGAAGAACAACGCACCGAGCACGATGGCGACCGGCGGCAGGCGATGCTTGGTTTTGGATTCGGGAGATGGATTGGTCATTTCGATTTCTCAGGCAGCCGGCGGAAACGGCGATCGACGGCGGTAATGAAACCGCCCAGCGCCATCAGCGCCGCGCCCAACCAGATCCAGCGGACAAAAGGTTTGATCTGTACGCGCACGGCCCAGGAGCCGTTGCCCAGTGATTCTCCCAGTGCGACGTAGATATCGCCACCCAATGCGGGGTGGATGCCGGCCTCGGTCATCGGCTGGCCGCCGCTGGCGTACATGCGTTTTTCCGGGTGCAGGCGGGCAATCAGCGTGTCGCCGCGCAATACCTGCAGGTGCCCGCGGTCGGAGTGAAAGTTCGGCCCATCGCTGGCATCCACGCCTTCGAACAGCAGCGTATAACCGCCGGCGTCGATGGAGTTGCCTGGTGCCAGGGCCACTTCATGCTGCACATGCAGCGCTTCCACCAGCAAGGCGCCGACCAGGAACACGGCCACGCCGAAGTGGGCGATCAGCATGCCCCAGGTTTCGGCATTGGGCCGGCCACTTTTGCGCAGGCGCATCCACAGGTAATAGCCGGTGCCGCCAGCGACCCAGGCCGCGCTGGCAATGCCCATTGCAGTCTTGAACTTGCCTTGCGGGGCCATCCACCAGCCGATGATGCCCAGCACTACCGCCAATCCCGCCCACGGTGCGAGCAGCGCCAGGGTGCGAAGGCCTTGCTCGCGTTGCCAGCGGCTGAGCGGGCCGAATGGCAGCAGCACGATCATCGGTGCCATCAACAGCACGAACAGGGTGCCGAAGTACGGTGGGCCCACCGAGACCTTGCCCAGATCCAGCGCATCGGCCAACAGCGGATACAAGGTGCCGAGCAGCACCATCGCGCAGGCGCAACTGAGCAGCAGGTTGTTGGCCAGCAGCAGGCTTTCGCGGGAGTTGAGCGCGAACGCGCGGCGCGGGTCGTTGCTGTTGCCACCCATGCCGGGTGCGCGCAGTGCATAGAGAAGCAGCGAGCCGCCCACCACGATGCCGAGGAAAATGAGGATGAACAGGCCGCGCGAGGGATCGGCGGCAAACGAGTGCACGCTGGTCAGCACGCCGGAGCGCACCAGGAAAGTGCCGAGCAGGGACAGCGCAAACGCGGCGATTGCCAGCAGCAGGGTCCAGCCGACAAACACACCACGTTTTTCAGTGGCCGCTTGCGAGTGCAGCAAGGCCGCGCCAACCAGCCACGGCATGAAGCTGGCGTTCTCCACCGGGTCCCAGAACCACCAGCCGCCCCAGCCCAGTTCGTAATACGCCCACCAGCTGCCCAGCGCGATGCCGATGGTCAGGAAGCCCCAGGCCGCGTTGGTCCACGGCCGGGTCCAGCGCAGCCAGCGCACGTCGATGCGGCCGTCGATCAAGGCTGCGATGGCGAAGGCAAACGGTACCGCGAAGCCGACGTAGCCCAGATAGAGCAGGGGCGGGTGGATGATCAGCCCGGGGTCCTGCAGCAGCGGATTGAGGTCGTGGCCTTCACCTGGTGCCGGCAGCAGGCGCGCGAACGGGTTGGAGGTGAACAGCAGGAAGGCAAGGAAACCGACGCTGATCATGCCCATAACCGACAGCACCCGCGCCATCACCTCGGGCGGCAGCTGCCGCGAGAACGCGGCCACCGCCGCCGTCCACAGCGTCAGCACCAGCGACCACATCAGCAGCGAGCCTTCGTGTGCTCCCCATACCGCCGAATAGCGGTAGATCATCGGCAGCAGGGTATTGGAGTTATCGGCGACGTAGCGCAGCGAGAAATCCTGGCGCACGAAGGCAATCGTCAGCACCACGAAGGCGGCGAGCACCATGGTCAGCTGCAGCATCGCTGCCGGGCGTGCGATCGCGGTGAGTGCGGGGATGCCACGCTGGGCGCCGATCAGTGGCAGGACGCTTTGCAGCAGGGCTGCCAGCAGGGCGAGGATCAGTAATACCTGTCCGATTTCACCGAGCACTCAGGGCGTTTCCGTCGTTGGGGTGGTGGCCGGGACCTGGTGCTTGTCGTGCGCCACGCCCATCTTGTCGGCCAGCTCCTTGGGCATATAGGTCTCGTCGTGCTTGGCGAGCACGTCTTCGGCGACGAATACGCCGTTGACCATGCGCCCGGTGGCGACCACGGCCTGACCTTCGCGGAACAGGTCGGGCAGGATGCGGTCGTAGGTGACGGGCAGCATCGCGTCGCCGTCGGTGACCTCGAAGCGCGCCAGCAGCGCACCGGGTTCGCGGTTGAACGAGCCCTTGGCAACCATGCCGCCAAGCCGGAAACGTGCGTCCGGGGCGACCTGGCCGGCGTTGACCTCGGCTGGCGTGTACAGATAGGCGATGTTGCGCTGCAGGGCATTGCTGACCAGGGCGACCGCTGCGCCGGCAATCAGCAGGACCAGCAACACGAGCAACAAGCGGCGGCGCTGGGTCGGGCTCATCGGCTCAGTTCCTCGTCAACGGCTGCTGCGCTGCTGCGACTGGCGCGATTGAGGCGCGCACGTGCCTCGCGCAACTGCTGGCGGATCTGCAGGCGCGGCACGATGAAGTCCCAGGCCAATACGATGAAGAACACGGCATAGGCCAGTGCCACGTATTTGAAATAGGTCATGCCGACTTCTCCAGCCGTTCGCGCAGCCAGGTCTTGCCGACCTCGCGGCGCAGGTTGTCGGCGCGGGCGCGCGACAGCAGCGATCCGACGAACCAGAACTTGGTAGCCAACACCATGATCCACAGCGGCAGAATCATGCTGCTATCCATGCTGGACTCGCCGAACACGCGGATGGTCTGGCCCTGGTGCAGCGAGTTCCACCACACCACCGAGTAGCGGATGATCGGCAACATCACCACGCCGACGATGGCCAGCAGGCCGGCGGCGCGGGCGCCCGCGCGGCGGTCATCGATGGCGCCATACAGCCCCATCACGCCGAGGTACATGAATAACAGGATCAGTTCGGTGGTCAGACGCGGGTCCCAATCCCACCAGGTCCCCCACATCGGCTTGCCCCAGATGCTGCCGGTGAGCAGGGTGATCAGGGTGAATGCGGCGCCGATGGGTGCGCAGGCCATGGCCAGGATCTCGCAGAGCTTGATCCGCCAGATCAGCGCGACGGCGCTGTAGAAGGCCATCAGTCCGAATACGAACAGGCTCATCCATGCCGATGGCACGTGGATATACAGGATGCGGAAGCTGTCGCCCTGCTGGTAGTCAGCCGGTACCACTGCCAGCGCCTGCCAGAGGCCGAAGCCAAACAGCGGCAGCGCGGCGATATAGCACCAGGTGGACCAACGGGCGGCGAAGGTGTCGAAGTAGGGCGGTGAGCCCAGCTTATGAAACCAACCAACTAAACCTTTGAACATCCGCTCGCTCGCTGAGGAAGACGATGACCGGGCCGCGATCAGCGGCCCGACCGGCTGGGCGGTGCGGGTTGCACCACCGTTGCTGTTTTCAGACTAGCGCAAGATACCGCAAATTCAGAAAACCGGCGGGGAGCGGCTGGTCAACTTGAGGGTGGCGTCCTTGATCGTCGGAGCAAGGCCCCCGAAGCTGCGGAAAACGGCAGTGATGTAGACGTGCTGCAGGGACTGCGACGATGGCGTTGCCACGGACTGTTCGCAGGCATGCCTGCAGACAGCTGCTGCAGATTGGGGGGCGCGGCTGATCCGAGGTCAGCTCATCAGCTCAGCTTCGGGGCAGGGCGCCTGCCATGAACAGGCGTACGGCTGCACGAGCCTGCTCTTGTGCTCGAGGCAGGTCGCTGGCAACCACGCGGCCATTGACCGAACGCAGGATCAAGCCGCCGATCACCACCATGTAGAAGAAGTGGGCGGCTTGTTCCGGGTTTTCGATATACATGCGCCCGGCGGCAGTCTCGCGGGCGAAGTATTTGCTGAGCAGCACTTCCATTGGTGCCACGCCGTGGGCATGGAACCAATCGCGCAGCCCGGGTTGGTTCATGCCTTCGGAAATAACCACGCGATGGCAGGCCAGGCGCGCGGGCGAGAGGACCTCTTCGGCCATCTGGCTGGCAGCTTCTTCCAAGGCCTCGGTAGGCGGCAGCGGCGACTGCAGCAAGGTGTCCAGGCTGCGGCCGAAATCATTGATGCTCTGCTCCATCAGGGCATGAATCAAGCCTTCCTTGTCGCCAAACGCTCGGTAGAGCGTGGCCATGGAGCCGCCGGCACGTTTGACGATATCGGCAAGACGCGCGGCTTGATAACCCTTTTCGTTGAAGACTTCGGTGGCGGCCGTCAGGAACTTCTCTACACGCAGTTCGCCACGGCGTTGCAGCTCGACCACTGGACGGGGCGGCAAGGTAGGCTTGTCTACGCTCGGAACATCCGTGTGGGGCCGCTCAGCCATGTGCTTGGTTTGATTTGTGAAGTGAACGTCAAGAATAGCGCTGTTTTGCGCTCAGGAGTTGGCGATGCGGATTGCCGCCGCGGCAGTCAGCGGGGCGAGCACTGCGCTGACCAGCAAGCCGGCCGCCAGCATCAGCAGTGCACCGCTGGGATCAAAGCCCTGTGCCGCTGCCGCCACCGCGCCGGCACCGAACACCAGTACCGGTACGTAGAGCGGCAGCACCAGCAGCGCCAGCAGGATGCCGGCGCGGCGCATGCCCACGGTCAAGGCGGCGACAACCGCCCCGAGCAGGCTCAGCAGGGGGGTGCCCAGCGCCAGCGCGGCGAGCAGTACCGGCAGCTGCGCGCGCGGCAGATGCATCAGTTCGGCCAGCAAGGGGCTGACCAGGACCAGCGGGAAGGCGGTGGTCAACCAGTGCGAGAAGACCCGCACCGCGACCAGCCAGGCCAGCGGCACCGGCGACAGCAGCCATTGCTCCAGCGAACCGTCCTCGGCGTCGCTGCGGAACAAGGTGTCCAGTGACAGCAGGCCGGCCAGCAGAATCGACAGCCACAGCACTGCCGAAGCGACGCTTTGCAGCAACCTGGGTTCGCCGCCCAATGCCAGCGCGAACAGCGCTACCACCAGCGAGGCGAACAGGATCGGTTGCGCAGCATCGCCGCGGCGACGCCATAGCAGCTTCAGGTCGCGGGCCAGCAGGGCGCGCGCGGCAGAGAACAGTGTTGGCTGCGGACCCGGCAGGCTCATGCCACGTCCTCCTGCGCTGCTGCGCTGCTCAAGGTAAGCGTCCGATTGCGGACCGGTGGTGCCGCGTAGGCACCATGGGTGGTCACCAGTGCGCCGCCGCCGCCGCGCAGATGCGCGGAGATCATCCGGTTGACCAGGTTGATGCCATCCAGGTCGAGGTTGGCGTAGGGCTCGTCCAGCAGCCAGATCGGTGCCGGTGACAACCAGATACGGGCCAGCGACAGACGTTTTTTCTGGCCGGCCGACAGCTGCCTGGACAAGGTGTCCTCGTAGCCGGCAAGGCCGACGATTGCCAGGGCATTGCCCGGCATCTGCCGCGCGCGGCGGCCTTGCAGTCCGCACAGGAAATGCAGGTTCTCCAGGCAACCTAGGTCCTGCTTGAGCGCGGTGAGGTGGCTCAGATATGCGATATAGCGGGAGCGGTCGGTACTGTTGGCAGGACGGCCGTCGATCTCGATCCTGCCTTCGTCCGGGCGCAGCAGCCCGGCCAGCACGCGCAGCAAGGTGGTCTTGCCGGCGCCATTGCTCCCCTGCACCAACAGCGCTTCGCCCGCATCAACGTGCAGGTCCAGCGGCCCGAATACCGGATCGTCATTGCGGGTGAAGCGCAGGCCGCGTGCGGTTAGCAGCGGCGGGATGTTTGCGGTTTCAATCATCGGATCGGGCGCTTCCGTCCTTGGAGAGGTGGCGCAGGCAGGGCAGCGCGTCGGGCCGCGCAGTATAGCGCCGCGATGGTGCTGTCCCGGGGCCTGTGGGCACGGTTTGGGAAGCCTGGCGTGCCAGCTTTGCGTACACTCGGGGTTTTCTCCCCCGGTGTGTACGTACCCATGCATCCGCAAACCAAGTTGCCCAAGGTGGGCACCACCATTTTTACCGTGATGTCGCAGCTGGCCGCCGAACATGGTGCGGTCAATCTTGGTCAGGGTTTTCCGGACTTTTCCGCCCCGCAGCGCCTGATCGACGAGACTGCCAAGGCCATGCGTGAGGGCTTGAACCAGTACGCGCCGATGACCGGCGTGGCGCCGCTACGCCAGGCGATCGCGCAGAAGGCGCTGGATTGCTATGGCGCACAGGTTGATCCGGACAGCGAGATCACGGTTACCTCCGGCGGCACCGAGGCGATCTTCAATGCCATCCACGCCGTGGTGCGTGCCGGGGAGGAAGTCATCGTGCTGGACCCGGCTTATGACTGCTACGAGCCGGCGATCGATCTGGCCGGCGCGCGCGCTGTGCACGTGCCGCTGGACCCGCAGACCTTCGCGGTGGATTGGGACCGTGTACGCGCGGCCATCACCCCGAAGACGCGTATGTTGATGGTGAACACGCCGCACAACCCGTCTGGCGCGATGTTGACTGCCGACGACATGCAGGCGCTGGCCGATGTGCTGCGCGGCACCGACATCTACCTGATTTCCGATGAAGTGTACGAGCACATCATCTACGACGGCGCTCGTCACGAGTCGGCACTGCGTTATCCCGAGCTGCGCGAGCGTGCGTTCGTGATCTCGAGCTTCGGCAAGACCTACCACTGCACCGGCTGGAAGATCGGCTACGCCATCGCACCGCCGGCAATGACCGCCGAGTTCCGCAAGGTCCACCAGTACAACACCTTCACCACCTACAGCCCGGCGCAATATGGCTTTGCCGCGATGATTCGTGACGAGCCCGAGCATCATCTGGAACTTGGCGCGTTCTACCAGGCCAAGCGTGACCGCTTCCGCGAGCAGTTGCTGGGTACGCGGCTGAAGCCGCTGCCGGTGCCGGGCGGTTACTTCCAGTTGGTGGACTATTCGGCGATCAGCGACCTGCCGGACCATGAGTTCGTGCGCTGGCTTACCATCGAGAAAGGCGTCACCGCGATTCCGCTGTCGCCGTTCTACGAAACCCCGCCGGCTCGTCAGCGTTTGGTACGGCTGTGCTTCGCCAAGAATGATGCGACGCTGGACGCGGCCATCGAGCGCCTGCGCGCGCTCTGATATCCGAAACCACCATGGATACCGGCCTGTTCGTTTTCCTCGTGGCGTTCGGCACGTTCCTGCTTGCGGTTGTGGTGAAAGGCTATCTGTTCCTTTCCGTGGTTCAACCCGGCTTGCAGGCGCGTGGAGTGTCGGTGGATGAGGGACGCTTGGCGTTTCGTGGCAACTTTGGTCGCTATACCCGCGAGTATCTGGCGCTGCTTGATGATGTCGAGCGGCGCCAGCTGGTCAATCGTTGGATCGCGCTGCTGCAATGGCGGGTGCCGGTACTGGGCGCTGCCATGGCGATCAGCGCTGTTCTTTCTTCATGGCTTTCAGGACGATGACGACAATGCAGGACCTGCGTATTTCCCTGGTGCAGGGTGACACCCGCTGGCACGACCCGGCGGCTAACCGCGACTACTACGGTGCGCTGCTGGCACCGCTGGCAGGCAACACCGATCTGGTGATCCTGCCGGAAACCTTCACCAGCGGTTTTTCCAACGACGCCATTGACCAGGCTGAAGACATGGATGGCCCGACCGTCGCCTGGATCGCCGGACAGGCGCGCGCGCTGGGTGCGGTAGTGACCGGCAGCGTGCAGCTGCGGGTCGATGGCAGTGTCTACAACCGTCTGCTGTGGGCCACGCCCGAAGGCGAGTTGCACTACTACGACAAGCGTCATCTGTTCCGTTTTGGTGGCGAGCACAAGCGTTATGCCGCCGGCAACGAGCGCCTATGCGTGGAGTGGAAGGGCTGGCGGATCAATCCGCAGATCTGCTACGACCTGCGTTTCCCGGTGTTCTGCCGCAACCGGTTTGATGTGGAGCGGGCAGGGCAGATGGATTTCGACCTGCAGATCTTCGTCGCCAACTGGCCGTCGGCGCGTGCCTACGCCTGGCAGACCCTGGCGCGTGCGCGTGCGATTGAGAACCTCTGCTATGTGGCGGTGGTGAACCGCATTGGCGTGGATGGCAATGGTCTGCACTACTCCGGCGACAGCGCGGTGATCGATTTTCTCGGCCAGCCGCAGCTGGAGATTCGCGAGCGCGAGCAGGTGGTCACCACCACTATCTCGGCGCAGGCGCTGGCGGCACATCGCGAGCGCTTCCCGGCGATGCTGGATGCCGATGCGTTTACCTTGGGCGGGCCGGTGGTGCTTCGCTGAACGCCGACCGGGCGCGGGGTCTGTCAGCTCTTTGCAATGCGCGG
Source organism: Stenotrophomonas sp. STEN022 (assembly GCF_056760155.1). Lineage (NCBI taxonomy): Bacteria > Pseudomonadati > Pseudomonadota > Gammaproteobacteria > Lysobacterales > Lysobacteraceae > Stenotrophomonas > Stenotrophomonas sp. STEN022. The sequence continues at coordinate 18,811 of NZ_JBRREG010000009.1, read as the reverse complement.
GGGTGCTGTCAGGCTCGGTCCCGGCTCCAATCAAGTAGAGGGTGCGCGATGAAAAGGATGATGGCGGTGGCTGCAGTGCTGGCGCTGGGTATGGCTCCTGCGGCGCAGGCGGCGGGCAATATCGACTGTGAGTTGCACTACAACCTCACTGGTTGGTCGATGTTCTACAAGACCTCCAGTGGTACCGGCACGATCACCTGCGACAACGGTGCCAATATTCCGGTCAAGATCAGCGCCAAAGGTGGCGGTTTGACTGTGGGTCGCACCACCATCACCGATGGTCGCGGCAAGTTCAGTGGCGCTTATTCGCTCAACGATTTGTTGGGAACCTACGCGGCAGCAGAGGCACACGCCAGTGCTTCGCGCGCCAATGATGCGCAGGTGATGACCAAGGGCGACATCTCGCTGGCATTGGCGGGTACCGGGCGTGGCTGGAGCATTGGTATTGGCTTCGGCAAGTTCGTGATCGAGCGCCGCTGATTTCTTGTGGTGGTGAGTCGCAGAGCAAGAGCTCGCCCTCATCCGCCCTCCGGGCACCTTCTCCCGCTTGCGGGAGAAGGGAATGCATAAAGCAACGGCCAGAGCCGAAGCAACGGCCAGAGCGATGGAAATCGCAGTGGCAACAAGTGAAGCAATGTTTGAGGACTGCTCCCTTCTCCCGCTTGCGGGAGAAGGTGCCCGGAGGGCGGATGAGGGGGCTTTTCGCTCAATTGCAGATGTGCGACTAGCAAGCAGTCCGCTTGCCTGCGTTGTTACCGCTTGGCCTTCAAGCTGGCCTGAGCGCTCAAATCGAAGGTCGCACACGGTGGTGCAGGGCAGCTGTTGGCTGACGTAAATTCCTGGCTTTGCTGCTCACTTTTCACTTGCGGCCGGAAAGGCCTTGAGCGCCGCCCACACCACGGGCTTGGCCCACTCCGGTACCTGTGCAAACTCGTCCTGGCTGACCGGGCAGAGAATCCGCCCCTTATCCATTTCCAGCACCAGCAACGGCTCGACCAGACCGTCGTGATCCGGCGGGCGGCTGTTGTCATAGACGTGCAGCGTCGTCAGGTGCGGCAATAGTTCGATCAGATTCAGACGCGAGCTGTCGTAGCGCTGGCGGATCTTGTCCTCGGGAATATCGTGGCCGCCAGCGGCAACCCGCTCGGCCACACGTTGCAGATGCAGCTCGACGCTCTCCAGGCCGCAGAACCACACCGTTACCTCATGTTGCACGCAGGCTTCGCGCAACAGCTTGGGAATGGTGTTGGCGCCAAGCGTTGTTTCGAAAGCGTAGTCTCGATTGAGCTGCATCGCCTCGCGCAGACGGCGGGTGCCTTCCTGCCACGCGGTTGCATTGGCTTCCGCCAGCGGCCAGTCGCGTTCGACCAGTTGTTGAGTGAAGGCGTCCGGGTTGAACCAGGTGGCGCCATCGTGCGCCAGCATCATGCCCAACAGGGAGCTCTTGCCGGCGCCATTGACGCCGGCCAGTACCAGGATGCGCGCCATCGGTCAGCGCGACTTGCCTGGGGTGATCTTCAGGCCACGGCGGGCAGGGCGCCCCAAGGCCTTGCTCAAGGCGGTACCGTCATCAAGTACGGCAAGATGGGCATCGAACTCGGCCTGTAGTTGCCGGAGCGACTGCGCGCGCTGCGCCGCCGCCGAGGCGCCGGAGGCCTGCGCAACCAAGCGCTGGTACTCCTCGGCAGAGACCACTACTGCCTGAGGATGGTTGTGGTTGGTAATCACGACAGCGCCAAGCTTGGCGACCTTGCGCATCAGATCTGGCCAGCCTTTGGCCTTGACGTCACTGGCAGGCGTCTTCTCCAGATCCAGCAGGTTCAGGGACAGATCCATGGCGATCTCCAGGTGCGTATAGGCAAAATATACCAAATTGTCTATTTTGGGTATTTTTACCTTTATTGGTTCATCCATCGTTTGTAGGCGGGGCCCAAAAACGCAAACGCCCGGTGCAAGGTGCACCGGGCGTTTGCTTGCAGTGTTGCGCGGTGAGGCGCGTCAGCTGCGTCGCGGATCAGGCGCCGCGCGGACCGCGGTTGCCGCCGCCGGGGCGACCGCCGCCACCCGGGCGACCAGCGCCGCCTGGACGGTTGCCGCCCGGACGCGGGCCACCTGACGGACGACCGCCTGGGCCGCCCGGGCCGCGGTTGCCGCCGCTCGGGCGGCCGCCAGCCGGACGTGCGCCGTAAGGGCTATAGCTCGGGGTGGCGTGATCGGAGGGGAAGCTCGGGGCGTTGCCCGGGTGGCCGTAAGGGTGCTTGCTGCGCTGACCCTGACCGGCGCCCTGACCGCCTGCGCCCTGCGGACGACCCTGGCCGGGGCCGCCACGGCTTGCGCCTGGGGCGCCGCCCGGACGCGGCTTGCCGTAGGGGCGTGCCTGGCCATCAGCGGCGGGGCCGCGGGCAGGACCACGGTTGCCGCCCGGGCCGCGTGCTGCGCCTGGACCCGCATTGCGGTGGCCGCTCGGACCGGTGCTGACACCGTCCGGCACGTACCAGGTGCGGAACGCGGCCGGGTTGCCGTCCGGCAGGCTGCGGTCGCCTGCGGGCTTGCGCTGCTTGAACGGCTTCTGCGACTGCTTGGCTGCGGCTTCGCCGCTGACCGTCAGGCCGCCCTTGTAGCCGCCGCTGTTGCCACGGCCACGGCCGCCGCGGTCTTCGCGCACGTTGTCGAAGCGGCGCAGTTCGCGGCCTTCGTCGGCAGTGTTGTGGCCATTGACGTAGGCATTGCCGCGGCCACCATCGCGCGACACGCGCAGGGTGGTCTTGACCGCCTTGCGCTGGCCGATCACAGGCTGCAGGGTCAGTGCCGACGGGGTGCCTTCTTCCAGCTTCAGCTGGGCGCGCAGTGCGTCGACCTGCTGGGTGGTCAGTTCCACCGACTTGCCGCGCATCAGGTCGCGCGGCCGCTCGATCATTCCGTAGCGGGTGCGCTTCAGGCGGCTGACCTGGCAGCCCTGCGATTCCCACAGGCGGCGCACTTCGCGATTGCGGCCTTCCTTGACGACCACGCGGAACCAGTCGTGCGAATCGGTGCCGCCAATGCGCTCGACTTCGTCGAACTTGGCGCCGCCGTCTTCCAGCAGCACGCCGCGGCCAAGGCGCTCGACGATTTCGTCGGAGACCTTCTCTTCGCCTTCCGGCGCACGCACGCGCACCACGTACTCGCGCTCGACCTCGAACGACGGATGCATCATCGCGTTGGCGAGTTCACCGTCGGTGGTAGCCAGCAGCAAGCCGGTGGTGTTGATGTCGAGGCGGCCGATGGCGATCCAGCGTGCGCCCTTCAACGGCGGCAGTGCTTCGAATACGGTCGGGCGGCCTTCGGGATCGTCACGGGTGGTGACTTCGCCTTCGGGCTTGTTGTAGATCAGCACGCGCGACGGGTCGGTCAGCGCGCTGGCGACAAAGCTGCGACCGTCGAGGTCGATCTTGTCGCCGCTCTTGATCGACATGCCGGTCTTGGCGACTTCGCCGTTGACCTTGACCAGGCCGTCGGCGATGCGCTGCTCCAGCGCACGGCGCGAGCCCAGGCCGGCCTGGGCCAGGACCTTGTGCAGGCGCTCTTCGAGCTTGGGCTGTTGGTCGGTGTCGGCTTCGCGCTTGAGCGAGAGCTTGTTCAACGAAGATTTACGCGGGGTGTCACTCATCTGTTTGGCTCCGGCCGGCGTTTTCCGCGTCGGCCTGTGGTTCGGAATCGGCTACATCAACAGCCACGGTCGTCGTCGCGACGGCGTTGTTTTCAGTTTTTTCCACTTCCGCCGCGCGCTCTCCCGGCGCGGCGTCGGGTTCGCCGGTGAAGGCGGTGTTGGATGCGACTGCGTTCGAATCCGGGGATTCTGGCGTAGCTGCGGGTGTGGGGTCGCTGTCGTTGGCGGCATCCAGGCCATGCGGCGAGGCGGCACCAGCGGCAAGCGGGGCAGCTGGTTGGCCGTCGCCATCCAGCGGTAGTTGCGGTTCCAGCTCGCCGATGTCGCGCAGTTCGGACAGCGGCGGTAGTTCGTCCAGGCGCTTGAGCCCGAAGTAGTCCAGGAAGCCCTTGGTGGTGCCGAACAAGGCGGGCTTGCCGGGCACGTCACGGTGGCCGATGACCCGGATCCACTCGCGCTCTTCCAGGGCCTGGATGATGTTGCTGCTCACTGCCACGCCGCGCACCTGTTCAATCTCGCCGCGGGTGATGGGCTGCCGGTAGGCGATCAAGGCCAGGGTTTCCAGCGTGGCACGGGTGTAACGGGTCTTGCGTTCGGTCCATAGCCGCGACACCCAGCCGTGCACTTCGCTGGTGATCTGGTAGCGGTAGCCCGAGGCCACCTCCGTCAGTTCCACGCCGCGACCCGCGCAGCCTTCGCGCAGCAGTTCCAATGCCCGTTCGATGCTGCCCGGCGGTGCCGGCTCATCTTCGGGAAACAGCCCCTGCAGTTGCGCCAAGGTGACCGGCTGGCTGGAAGCAAGCAGGGCGCCTTCGACAATGCGGTTGATCAGCGGTTGATCCATGCGTTGGGTCGGTTGCTCAGGCGGGAGTGTCAGCGTCATCGAACTCGCTGGAGAACTGCAGCGGTGCGTTGGTGTTGCCAGTGGCCAGGGACTTCACATAAATCGGGGCGAGCGGGGCTTCCTGCACGATGTCGAGCAGTTGCTCCTTGGCCAACTCCAGTACTGCAAGGAAGGTGACCAGGACGCCGAGCTTGCCTTCTTCGGCGGTGAACAGACTTTCAAAACGGTAGAACTTGTCGCCTTCCAGCAGGCCGAGCACATCGCCCATGCGCTGCCGCACACTCAGTGCCTCGCGTTTGATCGCGTGGCCGCTGAACAGCTCGGCGCGCTTGAGTACGTCATGCAGCGCCAGCAGCATTTCCTTCAACTCCACCGGCGGCGGAGTCTTGACCAGTACCCGCTCCGGCACGAAGGCGTGCGCCAGGCTGGTGTCGCGGTCCTGCCGGGGCAGGCTGTCGATATCCTCGGCGGCCTGCTTGAAGCGTTCGTATTCCTGCAGACGGCGCACCAGTTCGGCGCGTGGATCTGCTTCTTCGCCTTCGATGCTGGGTGGGCGCGGCAACAACATGCGCGACTTCACTTCAGCAAGAATTGCTGCCATCACCAGGTATTCGGCCGCCAGTTCGAAGCGCAGCTCCTGCATGACGTTGATGTATTCCACGTACTGCTTGGTGATCTCGGCGACCGGAATATCGAGGATGTCCAGGTTCTGCCGGCGGATCAGGTAAAGCAGTAGATCCAGCGGGCCCTCGAAGGCGTCGAGAATGACTTCCAGTGCATCCGGTGGAATGTACAGATCCTGTGGGATCTGCAGTACCGGTTGGCCATGCACCATCGCCAGCGGCATTTCCTGCTGCTGCGGTAAGGGATGCGGCGCTGGCGGGTTCGCGTCGTGCGCGAGTTCGGAAGTCATCAGGTCGACATTCGGGGTATTGCGAGCCGGACACGTCCCAGGTTCCCGCCCGGGAGCATTCCAGCCCATGTATTACGAGCTACTCGCGCTTGTTTGGCGCGCTTCCACACATGAACAACAAGGCGCGCCGCAGGATCAGCGGCAACGTCATTACGAGGAGGTCGTCTACGCGGTCCGGGAAGTGATGCGCTCCAGTGGTTGGGTGGCGGGCCTGACCCGCTACCGCACCGGGCGGCTACTGGCCGGCTGCGTGCAATGGACTAAAGAGTAATCGCCCGGGCAGGGCGGTGTCCAGCCTTGTGACGCTAGACTTGGCATCCTTCCATTCAGCAGACAAGCGGAGAAAGGCCAGTGTGGTACGTAATCGAGGGCTATGACGGAGAGGATGTGCTGGCGGCGCGGTTGCAGGCGCGGGCGGCACACCTGGCGCGGTTGCAGACATTGCTTGACCAGGGGCGACTGCTTTTGGCCGGTCCCTGTCCTGCAGTTGACGCGGAAGACCCGGGTCCGGCTGGTTTCAGTGGCAGCGTGGTGATTGCCAGCTTTGAAGACCTTTCCGCCGCAAGGGCCTGGGCCGATGCCGACCCGTATGTGGCTGCCGGCGTCTATACCCATGTGGACGTGCGTCCATTCCGCAAGGTGCTGCCATGAGCCGGGTCGAGCGGATCCAGGCGGCCCTGCAGGCTGCCTTTGCGCCGCTGCAGTTGGAAGTGAAGGATGACAGCCACCGTCATGCCGGTCATGCCGGTGCCAGCGATGGGCGCGGCCATTTCAAGGTCATGGTGGTCAGCGAGGCCTTCTCCGGCAAGGCGCCGCTTGCCCGCCACCGGGCGGTGTATGCCGCACTCGGCGAGATGATGGAGACGGATATCCATGCCTTGTCGATCAAGGCGCTGACGCCACAGGAGTTGGGCGGGGCTGGCTGAACGGGATGGGGCATTGCCAGGTTCCTGTGGAGACTGTCCAGACAGACGCTGTCCAGGTGGGTCAAATCGAGCTAACGAACTGTTTACAAATGCGATTGAAAACGTTTACAGTCCGACCGACCCTGTACTGCGGTGGGTAGGCCAGTGGCGAAGTCGGCAATAACGATCAAGGATGTTGCCCGTGAGGCGAATGTCTCCGTCGCAACCGTGTCACGCGCCCTCAACGGCCATGACAATGTCGCCGCGCCGGTCCGCAAGCTGGTGCTGGAAGTTGCCAGTCGGCTGCGTTACACCCCGCATGCGGCAGCCCGCAGCCTGAGCAGCCGCAGTACCCAGACAGTCGGTGTGGTACTTCCCGACCTGTACGGCGAGTTTTTCTCCGAGTTGATGCGCGGCATTGACGGTGTGGCCAGCGCCCATCGGCGGCATCTGTTGGTGTCCAGCTATCACGGTGACCAGCAACAGCAAGGTTCGGTGTTGCAGGCCATGCGTGGGCGCGTTGATGGTCTGTTGGTGCTGTCGCCGTATGCAGGCGATTCCGATTTCCTGGTCGACAATCTGCCCCCTGCGCTGCCGACCGTGTTGATCAACACGCCGTTGGCCGAGGCACGCTATCCGGTTTTCAGCATCGATGACCATGCCGGTGCGCTGAGCATGACCCGACACCTGCTTGAAGGCGGGCATCGCCGTATTGCCTTCATCGGCGGCCCGGAACACAACCACGATGCGCAACAACGCCTGCTTGGTTTCCGCGAGGCGATGGCGGCATTCGACGGCAGGGTTGAAGCCATCGAGCTGCCGGGTAATTTTGATGAAGCCTCCGGTCATCAGGCCGGTTTGGCGCTGTTGGCGGGTTCCGAACTGCCTGATGCGGTGTTTGCCGCCAACGACATGATGGCCTTGGGCTGCCTGTATGCGTTCTCGCAGGCAGAGGTGAAAGTGCCCGCGCAGGTGGCATTGGCCGGCTTTGACGACATTCCTTTGGCGCGCTTTGTTCACCCTTCTTTGACGACGATGCAGGTGAGCATCGCCGAGCTGGGCGAGCGGGCGATGCTGCAGCTGGTGCAGATGATCGATAGCGGTGAGGCGCAGGCAACGCCTGCTGTAACGCTGGTTCCAACCTTGGTGGTACGTGACTCAACCACCGCCTGCGACTTCCTTTGACCCGGCGTCAGACCGGGACGCTTGCTCACATACATGTTCTTCACGGCCAGGTGCCGTCGCCTTGGGAGAGGACGAAAATGAACAAAAATGCTCGGAAATTCACACCAACGCGCAAGCTGCTCAGTAGCGCGCTTGTCGGTTGCCTGCTGTTGGGTGCTGCACCCGCGTTCGCGCAAAGCACCAGTGCCACCATTCGTGGTCAAGTGATGGCCGACTCGAGCCCTGCCGCGCAGGCGCAGGTAACGGCGACGAATATCGCTACGGGTCTGAGCCGCAGCGTGCAGAGCACCGGCAGTGGCGCTTATTCCTTGGCCGGCCTTCCGCCGGGTACCTACCGGGTCGACGTGAGTGCTGCAGGCAAGACCAATAGCCAGAACATCACGGTGCAGGTGGGGCAGACCGCAACAGTCAATCTGGGCGTGGGTGGCGTGACGGAAACCGCGGCTGGTGGTGCAACGACCAATCTGGACGCTGTCCAGGTGACTGCAGAGGCACCGGTCGAGACCAAGACCTCGGAGATCGCCACCTATGTGACGCCCAAACAGATCCAGGCGTTGCCGCAGGGCACCCGCAACTTCCTTGCATTTGCGGATACAGCACCGGGTGTTCAGTTCTTGACCGACGCAAGTGGCAACACTCGTGTCCGCTCCGGGGCGCAAAGCGCGAACGCGGTCAATGTGTTCATTGATGGTGTTGGCCAGAAGAACTACGTGACAACCGGCGGTGTGAGTGGACAGGACACCAGTCGTGGTAACCCGTTCCCGCAGTCGGCTATCGGCGAATACAAGGTCATCACCCAGAACTACAAAGCAGAATACGATCAACTCAGCAGTGCCGCGATCGTTGCAGCAACACGATCCGGTACAAACGAGTTCGAAGGCAGCTTTTTCTGGGACCGGACCAGTACGAATTGGCGTTCACGCAGCCGCTTTGAAGAGCGCGAAGGGGCCACCAAGGCGATCAGCAAGGAGGAGCAGTACGGTGTCTCCTTTGGTGGGCCGATCCTCAAGGATGTGGCGCACTTCTTCGTGGCTTATGAGGCCAAGGAATACCTTTCGCCGCGCACTTTCAACCTAGGCCGAGGCTATCAGGCTTCGCAGCTGCCGGCTGACATGCTGGCCGAATATGGAACTGGCACCTACAGCTCGCCGTTCAAGGAAGACCTGTACTTCGGCAAGATTGACTGGACGCTGGGCCAGAACCACTACTTCGAGCTCACCGCGAAGTACCGCGATGAAAGCGAGACAATCCAGGTGCAGGATCAGCGCCTGCCCAGCGCAGCCACCCTCAATACCAACGAAGAAACGCGGGTGGACCTGCGTTATCAGTTCAGTTCCTACAACTGGCTCAACGATGCGCACCTCACCTATGAGGATGCGTTCTGGAGCCCGAAGCCCGCCAGTTTCAGCAATGGCTACTTCCTGAGTGATGGCAATTGGTGGGACACCATCGCCCGCTCTGGCGGCTCGGACAACTACCAGAACAAAGGACAGAAGGGGTGGTCGCTGCAGGATGACCTGACCTTCAGCGGTTGGGAGAACCACACGGTAAAAATGGGTATCAAGTACAAGCAGGTCGATCTGAAGACGCTGGAGCAGAACGCATACAACCCGCAGTTCTACTACGACATCCGCGAGAGCCTGACCAATCCCACGCACGTGGAGTTCGGCGCGCCAGTTGCTGGCTTTGGCAATGGCACCGTGGAATCGAAGAACAAACAGTTCGGTGTCTACATCCAGGACGACTGGGTGGTCAATGAGCACCTCACGGTCAACGTAGGTGTGCGTTGGGACTATGAAAAGACCCCGAGCTACGACGACTATGTGACGCCGGGCGCTGTTGTCTCCGCCCTGCAGGCATCCAATGCGAACCTGCCTGGCTCAGGTATCAACATCAACGACTACATCAGCACCGGTGGCAACCGAAAGGCTGACAAGAACAACTGGGCACCGCGCGTCGGCTTCTCCTACGATCTTTTCGCGGATGAGCGTCACGTTGTATTCGGTGGTGCGGGGCGTTCCTACGACCGCAATCTGTTTGATTACCTGCAGAATGAAGTTTCCAAGGCCAGCTGGGGCAAATACGTCTACAACTTCAATACTGCCCTGCATCCCTGCAATACAGCTACCGACGCCACATGCCGGACCTGGGACCCGCGCTACCTGGATCCGGAATTCCTGCGCGCGTCATCGGTTGCCGGATCGCGTGAAGTATTCCTCAACAACAATGCACTTGAGGTGCCTTACTCGGACCAGTTCAGTCTGGGTATGCGCAACACCTTCACGGTCTTGGGCAATGATTGGAATACCGAGGTTGCCTACTCTTATATCCGCAGCCACGATGGCATCGCGTTCGTGTTGGGCAATCGCCGGGCTGACGGCAGCTTCTTCCCGTCCACTCCGGCCGGTGCAACCGATCCGCCGCCGTGGGGCGCAGGCTTTGCACCGTTCTCGAACCTGATCCTTGCCCAGAACGCGCTTGAGACCAAGAGCAAATCGGTCTACGTGAAGCTTGAGAAGCCGTATACCGAGGCGTCCCGGTGGGGCGTGACCTTGGCCTATACCTATACCGATTCGGAGCAGAACAGTCCGATCGATGGTTGGCCGGGGGCGTTCAACGCGGAAAAGGTCAGTGACTACGGCTGGTTCCCCGGCAAGGTTCCGGAGAATCGTGTGGTCCTGACCGGTATCTGGGATGGCCCGTGGGGTATCACCTTCTCCGGTAAGGGAACCTGGGCGGATGCAACGCCCAGGTACTACCAGAACTGCAATGTCTCAGCATGGGCATTCTGCCATTTTGAGAGCTATACGCCGGACGAGGATTTCAAGCAGATCGATCTCGCGATGGAGAAGGTTTGGGATACCGGCAGTGACATCCGGCTACGCGTTCGTGGTGATTTCTTGAACGTCTTCAACTGGTCCAACTATTCCGGCTACGAAGATTGGCGCGGCGGAGCTGGCGAACCACAGAACCCGGCGTGGGGTCGTCCCAACGCCATTGCATTGCCGACCCGGACCTTCAAGCTCTCGTTTGGTCTGGATTGGTAAGTGCATGGGTCCCGGTCGCCTTGTGCTTGGCGATCGGGACGTTTCCCAAATGCAGTACGCCTTGGCCACGTGAATGTGGTGCTAGGCTTTCAAGATGGATGTCGCCTTGAGCAAGTCACGTACCCCGCAGTTGTTGGCCTGTGTTCTCGCCGGTATCGGGCTGGCGTTGTTGGCGGGCTGTGGCAAGGCGCCGGAGCCGCCGATGCCGAAGGTATTGCCGCAGGTGATCCTGATTGAGGCGGACCTGCCGCCGCGCCCGATGAAGCCGGAACTGCCGCCGTTGTTCGACGACATCGAGCGGCGTACTTTCCAGTTCTTCTGGGATACCACCAACGAACAGAACGGGCTGACGCCGGATCGCTATCCGTCGCGGCCGTTTGCCAGCATCGCTTCGGTGGGTTTTGCGCTGACGTCCTATCCGATCGGTATCGAGAACGGCTGGGTAAGCCGCAACCAGGCGGTGGAGCGCACACTGGTCACGTTGAAGTTCTTCCGTGACCTGCCCAGCGGTCCGCAGCGCACCGGCAAGGGTGCTTACAAGGGCTTTTACTACCACTTCCTCGACATGCAGCAGGGGCGGCGCTATGACAGCTGGGTGGAACTCTCCAGCGTGGATACCGCGTTGCTGTTGATGGGTGTGCTGTTTGCGCAGAGTTATTACGATCGGGACGATCCGCGCGAGAAGGAGATCCGGCAGATTGCCGACACGATCTACAAGCGCACGGACTGGCAGTGGCTGCAACGCAACAAGCCGCTGGTCTCGATGGGTTGGTTCCCGGAGAGCGGTTTCATCCAGCACGACTGGATGGGCTACAACGAAGCGATGATGCTGTACATACTGGCCCTCGGGTCGCCGACGCATCCGGTCGAGCCCGATGCGTGGACGGTGTGGACGCGTACCTATGACAACGATTGGGGCGTGTACCAAGGCCAGGAGTACCTGTCGTTCGGACCGCTGTTTGGCCATCAGTACAGCCATGTCTGGATCGACTTCCGCGATATCCAGGACCCGTATATGCGCGAGCGCGGCATCGACTACTTCCTCAACAGCCGCCGCGCCACCTTGGCGCAACGCGAGTATGCGATTGAGAACCCGATGCAGTGGAAGGACTACAGCGCCAATGTCTGGGGTTTGACCGCAGGCGATGGCCCGCAGAACACCACCCAGGACTACAAGGGCGAACAGCGCCAGTTCCGCCACTACTCGGCACGCGGTGCTGGCCTGCGCGAAAACTTCGATGACGGCACCATCGTGCCTTCGGCCGCGATCTCCTCACTGCCGTTCGCGCCGGAGGTTGTGATTCCGGCCACGGTGGAAATGCACAAACGCTACGGCGATTACCTGTACTCGAGCTACGGCTTCCTGGATTCGTTCAACCCGAGCTTCAGCTACGACATCCCGCTCAAGACCGGTCGTCTGATTCCGGAGCGCGGCTGGGTGGCCAGTGATTACATCGCCATTGATCAAGGCCCGATCCTCGCCGGCATCGCCAACTACCGCGATGAGTTCGTGTGGGAAGTGATGAAGAAGAACCCTTACATCCGCAAAGGCTTGGAGCGGGCGGGGTTTACTGGCGGTTGGTTGGCGCCGGAAGACAGCTTCCAGCCGTTGCAGAAGGACGAGCAGGCGGCATCGGCGCGGGCAGCCGGTATTGCCGAGTCACGCGCTTCAGCTGCAGCAGAGCAGAAGGCAGCCAGCGAGCAGCCGGCAGCACCTGCGGCCAAGAAGCAGTGACGCGCGACCAATGATGCGCGCGTTTGCCATCGTGTTGCTGGTCTTGCTCGCAGGCTGCGCCAAGCCGGAGCAGGGCACTACCTTGCGGTTCTGGGCGATGGGCCGCGAGGCCGAGGTGGTCGGCGAGCTGGTCCGCGAGTTCGAGGCGGAGAACCCGGGCATTCGTGTCGATGTACAGAATATTCCGTGGACCGCAGCGCACGAGAAGTTGTTGACGGCTTATGCGGCTGACGGACTTCCCGATGTCTGTCAGCTGGGCAATACCTGGATCGCCGAGTTCGCCACCTTGCAGTCACTGACGCCGCTGCAGCCACTGGTCGATACGTCCACTGTCATCGATCAGTCCGACTACTTCGCCGGCATCTGGGATACCAATGTCGTCGATGGTCAGTTGGTCGGTATCCCTTGGTATGTAGATACACGTTTACTGTTCTATCGAAAGGATCTGCTGCGTCAGGCTGGGTACTCACAACCACCGAAGACCTGGGCCGAATGGGAGCAGATGAACGCGGCGCTGAAGAAGCTCATGGGCGCGCGTGGTTATCCGGTGCTGATGCCCTTGAACGAGTTCGAGCCGCAGCTGTCGTTCGCGCTGCAGCAGGATGATGCTCTGTTGCGCGATGGCGATACCCGCGGAAACTTCAGCAGCCCCGGTTTCCGCCGCACGCTGGCCTTCTACGACAACATGTTCGAGCAAGGCTGGGCGCCGAAGATGTCCGAGACCCAGATATCCAACGTCTGGGATGAGTTCTTCCGCGGTTTCACCGCGTTCTATCTGTCGGGCCCATGGAATATCCGCGAGTTCCGCCAGCGCCAGCCACCTGGCCTGGAAGGCGAGTGGGGCGCGACGCCACTACCCGGTCCGGATGGTCCGGGTGCAGGTATCGCCGGCGGCACCAGTCTGGTGGTATTTCGTTCCTCGCAGAAAAAAGAGGCGGCGTGGAAGCTGATCGAGTTCCTGTCGCGGCCGGCGATCCAGCAGCGCTTCTACAAGATCATTGGTGACCTGCCGCCGCGCCGTAGTGCCTGGCAGTCGCCAGAGTTGCAGGATGATCCGCTGACCGCCGCATTCGCCGATCAGCTCGAACGCGTCAAACCCACGCCCAAGGTATTGGAGTGGGAGCGCATCGCCCAACAGATGCGGGTGGTGACCGAGCAGGTGGTGCGCGGTGGTTTGCCGCAGGAAAGGGCGGTGGAACAGCTGGATCAGCAGGTGGATGACATCCTCGCCAAGCGCCGTTGGATCGTCGAACAGCAGCCTAGTGCGGCTGCCAAGGCTACGCCATGAAGCGCGGCTCGCTGGCTGGCTGGATCTTCGCCGCACCGGCGCTGATCGTGATCGGCGTGTTCTTCGGTCTACCCGTATTGTCAGCGCTGGCCTTGAGCCTGACCGACTTCGATCTCTATGCCTTGGCTGACCCACACAACCTGCGCTTCGCCGGCCTTGGTAATTACATCGACCTGCTGCAGACGCCGATGTTCTGGAAGTCGCTGGGCAATACCGCCTACTTCGTGGTGGCTGGCGTGCCCTTGTCGATAGGTGTTTCGCTGGGTGCCGCGCTGCTGCTCAACGCCCCGGCCGCGCGCTTCAAGGCGCTGTTCCGCACCGCGTTGTTCGCACCCGTGGTGACCACGCTGGTGGCGGTGGCGGTGATCTGGCGCTATCTGTTCCACACCCGCTACGGGCTGGTGAACTGGGGACTGGGCCAGATCGGGATCAATCCGATCGATTGGCTGGGCGACCCGAACTGGGCAATGCCGACCATCATCGGTTTCGCGGTATGGAAGAACTTTGGCTACAACATGGTGATCTTCCTGGCTGGCCTGCAGGCGATCCCCAAGGACTTGTACGAGGCGGCGCGCATTGATGGCGCCTCGCGCTGGCAGCAGTTCCTGCATATCACCTTGCCGATGCTGGGGCCGGTGCTGCTGGTGGTCGGCGTGATCACCGTGTCCGGCTACTTCCAGTTGTTTGCCGAGCCCTACGTGATGACCCGCGGTGATCCGCTGCAAAGCACGGTGAGCGTGCTGTACTTCATGTTCGAGGAGGGCTTCAAGTGGTGGAACCTTGGCCGCGCCTCGGCCGTGGCCTTCCTGTTGTTCCTGATCATCCTGGCGGTGACCACGCTGATGTTGCGCTTCGGTAAGCGCAGGGAGCTGGTATGAGCCAGATTGGTACGAGCCGCGAGATTGGACAATCGCGTTGGCATGCGTGGTGGGTGAACGGCGGGCTCTTGCTGTTGGCCGTGATCAGCCTGGCGCCGTTGGCGTGGATGCTGTCGGTGTCGTTCATGCCCAGCGGGCAGGCATCGCAGTTTCCGCCGCCGTTGCTGCCGGCGCACACCACGCTTGCCAACTATCAGGCCTTGTTCGCCCGCACCGGCATGGGCAACAACTTCGTCAACAGCTTGCTGGTGTCGATTGCGATTACCCTGGGTTCGTTGCTGTTCAACACCTTGGCCGGTTATGCCTTTGCCAAACTCCGTTTTGTCGGCCGCGAGCGGTTGTTCCAGATGTTGCTGGCCGCGCTGGTGATCCCGGCGCAGGTGGCGATGCTGCCGCTGTTCCTGCTGATGAAGCAGATGGGGTTGGTCAACACGTTTGGTGGCGTGGTGATTCCTGCCTTGGCCAGCGTGTTCGGCATCTTCCTGGTGCGTCAGTACGCGCGCTCGATTCCGGATGAGCTGCTGGAAGCGGCGCGCATCGACGGTGCCAGTGAGGCGCGGATATTCTTCCAGATCGTGTTGCCCATGCTCAAACCGGTGCTGGTGACCTTGGCGATCTTCACCTTCATGGGTGCATGGAGCGATTTCATGTGGCCGTTGATCGTGTTGACTGACCAGGAGCACTACACCTTGCCTGTGGCGCTGGCCAGCTTGTCGCGCGAGCACATCATGGATGTGGAAATGATGATGGCCGGCGCGGTGGTGACGGTACTTCCGGTGCTGTTGCTGTTCCTGGTGCTGCAGCGTTACTACATCCAGGGGCTGCTGCTGGGCAGCGTCAAGGGCTGATTCGCCGTGATCCGCAAGCGGGCTGCGGTGCTGCACTTCCATACGAAACATACCGCCGCGGATGGCGGTGATCTTTGCGAAAATCCAGCAGGTTTTGCTGGTGGTAAATCGGGACTTTGCTGATGAATATGCGTTTTGTGATCGGTCTGCTGAGCTTGTCGCTGGCGTGGGTGCAACCGGCTGGAGCGGCCGTGCTCGCCAAGTTTGACGATATCGGTGCTTGGCAGCTGATCACCTCGCCGCAGGTCAGCGGTTCGCTGCGTCCAGTGGCCGGCAACAGCGGCCGTGCATTGTGCCTGGACTACGATTTCCATGAGGTCTCCGGTTACGTCGGCATCCGTCGCCCGTTGGACGTGAGCTGGCCTGAGAACTACCAGCTGTCCTTCGACCTGCGCGGCGATTCGCCGGCCAACGACCTGCAGTTCAAGCTGGTCGATGCCAGCGGCGACAATGTCTGGTGGGTCAATCGCCCGGGTTTCAACTTCCCGAAAAACTGGACCCGCATCAGCTACCGCAAACGGCATATCGAAAAAGCCTGGGGCCCAGACCAGGACAAGACTCTGCGCCGTAGCGCGGCGGTGGAGTTCACCATCTACAGCAAGGTTGGCGGCCGCGGCACGGTGTGCTTCGACCAGCTGACGCTGCAACCGCTGCCCAAGGAAGACAACTCGGCGCTGAACACCACGGTGATCGCTGATACGGCGACTGCCCTGCAGCAGCGCATCGCCGATGGCAAGCCGGACACATTGTGGATCAGCGGCGGAATCAAGCAGCAGACAGTCAGCCTGGACCTGGGCAAAGTACGCGAGTTCGGCGGTGCAGTCGTGCAATGGGCACCCGGGCTGGAGGCAAGTCGGTACGTGGTGCGTGGGTCCGCCGATGGGCGTGACTGGAAGACGCTGCGTGAAGTCACCAGCGGCAGCGGTGGCAAGGATTGGCTGGCATTGCCGGAAACCGAGGCGCGTTACCTGCGCTTTGATCTGGTCGATGGCCCCAACTGGCGTTATGGCATCCGCGATATCAGTCTCAAGCCCTTGTCGTTTGCCAATACACCGAATGATTTCATCCGTTCTGTTGCGGCCGATCTGCCGCGTGGTTCCTTGCCGCGTGGCTTCAGTGGCGAGCAACCGTACTGGACCATCCTCGGCCTGGACGGCGGTCGCGAGCAGGCGCTGATCAGCGAGGACGGTGCGCTGGAGGCGATGAAAGGCGGCTTCAGCATCGAGCCGTTCGTGGTGCTTGATGGCAAGGTGCTTGGTTGGGCGGAGGTGAAATCCAGCCAGAGCTTGCAGGACGGTTATCTGCCGATGCCGTCGGTGGCCTGGCAGCACGATCAATTCGGTTTGAATGTCACTGGTTTTGTGCAGGGGCGGCCCGAACAGGCACAGCTGGTGGCACGTTATGAGCTGCACAACACCGACAAGGTTACGCACGAGTATCGTTTGGCGCTTGCGGTGCGGCCGTTCCAGGTCAATCCGCCAAGCCAGTTCCTCAATACCGTCGGCGGCGTCAGCCGCATCGACAGTCTGGCCACGCAGGGCGCGCGTATCAGCGTCAACGGCCAGCCGCGGGTCTATGCCACCTCACCGGCTGATGCCAGCTTCGCCAGCAGCTTCGACAGCAAGCTCGATGTCACCCATCTGGCTGACAAGGAGTTGCCGAGCACGCAGGAGGTGCGCGACGCCACCGGCTTGGCTTCGGGTGCCTTGGTCTACAACTGGAAGCTGGAGCCGGGCCAGCGTCGCGAGGTAGTGCTGGTACTGCCACAGACCGGCAATTGGCAGATGCCGGCCAGGTTCGATGCAGACAAAGCGCAGCAACAGGTCGCCACGATGTGGCGGCAAAAGCTCGATCAGCTCAAGTTGCGGGTGCCGGAAGCGGGCCAGCCGCTGGCCAATACCTTGCGCACAGCGCTCGCACATATGCTGATATCGCGGGTCGGGCCGAGCCTGCAACCGGGCACGCGTTCCTATGCACGCAGTTGGATCCGCGACGGCGCGATGATCTCCGAAGGTTTGTTGCGGATGGGACGCGCCGATGCGGTGCGCCAGTATGTTGACTGGTATGCGCCGTATCAATTTGAAAGCGGCATGGTGCCGTGCTGCGTGGATGCGCGTGGCAGCGATCCGGTGCCGGAGAACGACAGCCACGGTGAACTGATCTACACCATCGCCGAATACTGGCGACATACCGGCGACACTGCCTTCCTGCAGCAGATGTGGCCGCATGCGCAGTTGGCATGGAGCTACATGGAGCAGCTGCGCCTGAGCGAACGCACGGAGGAGAATCGTGCGCGCAATGCCGGCTTCTACGGAATGATGCCGGCCTCGATCAGCCATGAAGGCTATTCGGCCAAGCCGGTGCATTCGTACTGGGACAACTTCTGGGCGTTGCGCGGTTACAAGGACGCAGCCGATATGGCGACGGCCTTGGGCTTGGAAACCGAAGCGCTGACCATGGCCGCATCACGTGACCAGTTCCGCCAGGACCTGGATGAATCACTGCGCGCGGCGATGGCTGCGCACAAGATCGACTATCTGCCGGGCTCTGTGGAGTTGGGTGACTTCGATGCCACCTCGACCACGATTGCCTTGGCGCCGGGTGGCGAGCAGGGCAGGTTGCCGCAGCCGGCCTTGGACAATACCTTCGAGCGCTATTGGCAGCACTTCGTCGAGCGCCGCGACGGCAAGCGTAAATGGAAGGACTACACGCCTTACGAGTGGCGCAACGTAAGCGCCTTCGTGCGCCTGGGTTGGCGTGCGCGGGCCTGGGAGGCCACCGAGTTTTTCTTCAAGGACCGTGCGCCGCCGGCATGGAATCAATGGGCCGAAGTGGTGTCATCGACGCCGCGGCAACCGTTCTTTGTCGGCGATCTGCCGCATGCCTGGGTGGCGTCCGACTTCGTGCGTTCGGCCTTGGATATGTTCGCCTATGAGCGCGATGTGGACGGGCCGATCGTCTTGGCTGCTGGTGTACCGAATGCGTGGCTGACCGGCAGGGGCATCGCCATCGAGGATTTGAATACCTCGCACGGGATGTTGAGTTACTCGCTGCAGCGCAGTGACAAGCAGTTGACCTTGCAGGTATCCGAAGGACTGCGTTTGCCGGCAGCGGGACTGTTGCTGCAATGGCCATATGAGGGCACGCCGGGAGAGGCGACCATCAATGGCGAACCGGCACAATGGCTGGGCAATGAGCTGCACATCGGCAGCTTGCCGGCGAAGGTCGAAATCGAGATTCCCGCCGAGCTACGTCGCAGCGAGCGCAGCAAGCGTTGAGGAATAAAAACTGCGCCTCGAATACCGAGGCGCAGGCCAGTCGACGAGAGGGAGAGGAAGAACTTCCGTCGGATCTGAGAAAACAAATGCACCAGCCTCTCTTTGCCCGGCTGTAGTGCCTAGCCATGCTCGGCAGGAGCTTTCCCGGTGAATGCATGTAGGAGCGGCGTCAGCCGCGAAGCTGATGATGCATACGGGCCACGCATCGCAAGTACCGACACCCGCACCGAAGCTTTGGGGA